>JAEULX010000048.1 GCA_016793685.1 Bradyrhizobiaceae bacterium | reverse complement strand
CCGCAAGGTGATGCCGCTCGAATATCGCCGCGCTCTGAAAGAGATGGCGAAGGACCAGGCGGCGGCGATGCAGGCGGCCGAGTAACGGAGTGTCGTTGCGATCGCCGACATCGACGCTCCGGTTCAATCGCCGACGGCGCGTCACGCCGTTGGCGATCGGCGCGATCAGTGATAGGCGAGACCCGCGATGCTCTCGGAGCTGCGACCGGGTTCGGCTGCGGGTACTCCTTCCGTTCATTCCAGCGTGAGTGTGAAACGTCGTGGGCAAGGTCACCGGTTTTCTCGAGTTCGAGCGCTCGGACCGTCATTACGCACCGGTCGAGGAGCGGGTCCGGAACTTTCATGAATTCATCGTTCCGCTTCCGCAGACGGAACTGCGCGATCAGGCGGCCCGCTGCATGAATTGCGGCGTCCCGTACTGTCACACGGGATGTCCGGTGAATAATCAGATTCCGGACTGGAACGACCTCGTCTATCTCGGCGACTGGAAGGAGGCCGCGCGCAACCTCCATTCGACCAACAATTTTCCCGAGGTCACCGGCCGGGTGTGCCCGGCGCCGTGCGAGGCGTCCTGCACGCTCAATCTCGAAGACACGCCGGTCACCATCAAGACGATCGAATGCGCGATCGTCGACAAGGCCTTCGCGGAAGGCTGGCTGGCGCCCGAACCGCCGGCGCACAAGACGGGCAAGACCGTCGCGATCGTCGGCTCCGGGCCGGCCGGGCTCGCCTGCGCCCAGCAGCTGGCGCGGGCCGGCCACGATGTGCATGTGTTCGAGAAGAACGCCAAGGCCGGCGGCCTCATGCGTTACGGCATTCCCGATTTCAAGATGGAGAAGCACCTGCTCGACCGCCGCGTCGCGCAGATGGAGGCGGAAGGGGTCACCTTCCACTACGGCGTCAACGTCGGCGGCAACATGTCGGCGGAGGACCTGCTCCGCGGCTACGACGCGGTCGTCCTCGCTGGCGGCGCGGAAAAGCCACGCGACCTGCCGATTCCCGGCCGCGAGCTGAAGGGCGTCCATTTCGCCATGGACTTTCTTCCGCAGCAAAACCGCCGCGTCAGCCAGGAGCCGCAGGAGGGCGTCGAGCCGATTCTCGCCACCGACAAGCATGTGGTGGTGATCGGCGGCGGCGACACCGGGTCGGACTGCATCGGCACTTCGCGACGGCAGGGCGCACGCTCGATCACGCAGCTCGAGATTCTGTCGCGCCCGCCGGACAAGGAAAACAAGGCCCTGACCTGGCCGAACTGGCCGCTCAAGTTCCGCACCTCGTCAAGCCAGGAAGAGGGCGTCACCCGCGAGTACTCGGTCATGACGCAGCGCCTGTCGGGCGAGAACGGCGTGGTCCAGCGGCTGCACTGCGTGCAGGTCGACGACAAGTTCCAGCCGGTGCCCGGCACCGAATTCGCCCTCGATGCCGATCTCGTGCTGCTCGCCATGGGGTTCGTGCACCCCGTGCACGAGGGCCTGCTCAAGGCGCTCGGCGTTCAACTCGACCAGCGCGGCAACGTGCAGGCCGACATGAACAACTACCGCAGCTCGGTCGACAAGGTGTTCGCGGCGGGCGACATGCGGCGCGGCCAATCCCTCGTCGTCTGGGCGATCCGCGAGGGCCGCCAGGCGGCGCAGGCCGTCGACACGTTCCTGATGGGATCCTCGTCGCTGCCGCGCTGACGACCAGCGACCATCACGCCGTCGTCGCCGCGCCCGCTCCCCGGTCAACAAGAGCGAACCGGTTCTGTAGCGAACCGGCCCCCACTTCGCCTGAAAACGTTGCCGGAAGACGCTCTGGAGCGAATCCCGTTTTGATATAATCGGGCTTCGCTCTATTTTTCTTTGTGTTGTCGCATTTTCCCACTTCGCCTGAAAATGCTTTAGCGCCGGAACAGGAACGGGAAGAAGCCGGGCTGGCTGCGTTGCTGCGGCGCCTGGCGGGATTGCCGCTGCTGTTGCTGCGGCTGCTGCCATCCACCGCCCCAGTTTCCAAACCAACCTGTCTGTTCCTGGCGCGGCGCGCTGCGCGTCACTGCCCGTGGGGCTTGGCCTTGGCCCGGCTGGCCCGGAGCCCCTGGACGCGCCTGTTCCGCCCCGGCCGGCGGCATGGCCGGCCCCTCCGGCTGCGGCTCGGAGCGTTGTTCCGACTTCATCGGCGTCATCGGCAAGGTCGCGACGGTAACCGCAGGATCGGCGCCGACGGGCGCGATTTCCCGGCGCGGCCAGGCGAAGTCGTCGGCGCGCCCTGCCGGGACGGGCACCGATTCGCCGTTCACCAGCACCTTCGATGCGACCGCGTCCGGCGTCGGGGCCGCCTTGGACTTCCCGCCGCCGAGGAGCGCGTCGTCCTCGTCGGTCGAGCGCGCCGCGGTCAGCGAAATCACCGGGCCGGCGAGGGGACGCGCCTTCCCTGCAGGCGAATCCGGCTTTTGCTGCTGCTCCGCCGCTCGGCTCGCCGGCTCGTCCACCGGAAGCGCGACCGGCGTTGTGCGCGAGGTCATCCAGCGCTGGAGTTCGCGCTCGAGAAAGTGCGCGAGTTTGCGCGCTCCCGCTTCGGTGAAATACACCCCGTCCGGGGTGCGCAGCCGCCGGTTCTGGCCTTCGACGTCCGGCCCGTAGAGCGCAAAATTGCCGCCATCGTCGACGAATCCGTCCCAGACGTCGACATAGGCGATGCCGTTCTTATCGGCGCGGCTGCGGAACAGGTCGTTGAGAAATGTGAAATCGGCGGTCGAGCGCGCCCCGCGCACCGGCGGCAGGCCGACCAGGAACACGGGGACGCCCGCCGATTTGGCCGCCGCGATCGTCTCGTCGATCCGCTTGATATAAAGCTCGACCCACTTCTCGGAGCGAAACTCGTAGGTGCGCTCGGGTTCGGGCGGCGCAGCCGCTTCGCCCGTCGCCGGCTGCTGCGGGGAAGGCTGCTGCGGTTGCTGCGCCGGGGCGCCCTCCTGCGCCTTTTTCGGATCCGCCGGCGGATTTTCCCCGGGCTGACCGGGGCGGGCGATCGCGGGCCGCGGCGGCGGGCGCTGCTCGCGGATCGGCCGGCGATCGTTCAGCCCGATCATCAAGACAATGAAATCCGGCTTTTCCGTCGCCAGCGTCTCCCGAATCAGCTTCGGCCAATCGGGATGATCGCCGCGCGGATCGCTGCGCACATCCTGCCGAATCAGCCCGGAGTTGGCGTGCGGCTTGCGGATCACGCCCATCTCGGGCGATTCCGCGAACGACCGTTCGAGGCCATAGGCGAGCCAATCGGCCATCGAATCGCCGAACACGAGCACGTTCATCTGTGCCGGCGCGTCGGGCTTCTTCGTCGGCGCGGGCGCCTTCGAGTAATCGGCGTCGGGCTGGGCGCGGCGCTCCCCGTAGCCCTGGGCAGGACGAGTGCGCCGCGGGGATCGGCCCCACGAGTTGAAGGGAAAGAAGCCGCCATCGAAAAACTGGGCCTGCGCCGGCGGAGCAAAACCGATCGGCGAGGTCAGCAGGAAGATGGCCTCCGCCACGATCAGCGCCACAAGGATCGGCAACCGGAACGAGAACACGCGCTTCGTCATCTGACCCGGGTTCCAGCGATTTGGCTTGGCCGGCGTTCGGGCGCCGACGGCCCGGACACGCGACCTTATTGAGTAACACATATCGAAACTCGGGTCAGCGCCGAATGTTCGGCTGGTTAAGCGCCTTCCCGCCGGCTCAACGGGAGCGCAGGCGGTCGAGCAGGTCGGCCGTCGCAAAACCGTCCGGCACCAGGCCGACCGAGGTCTGGTAGCTCTTGATGGCGCTGCGCGACCTTGCATTGATCCGGCCGTTCGGCTCGCCCCCGATATCGAACCCGCGGCGCACCAGGTGCGCCTGCAGCTCGTAGCGCTCGGCGCTCGTGAGCACGCGCTCGTGACGCGGCCAGGCCTGGATTACGGGTCCGTCTCCGCGCAGCCGGTCGGCCAGATGCCCGATGGCGAGCGCATAGGCTTCCGCCGGGTTGTACTTCATGATCACGCGGAAGTTGTTGAGCATGAGGAAGGCCGGCCCGCCCGCCCCCGCCGGAATGAGCAGCGAAGCCTGGTCGTTCGGCCGCGGGAACGGCTTACCGTTCGCCCGCGTGACGCCGAGGCGGGCCCATTCGCCCAGGGGCAATTTGCGCGAGGAATCCGCGAGCAGGTAGTCGAAGCCCTGCGGCAACACCACCTCGTAGCCCCAGGTCTGCCCCGGCGCCCAGCCGTCTTTCTTGAGGTTGTTGGCGGTCGAGCCGATGATGTCGGCAATGGAGTCAACGACGTCACGCCGGCCATCGCCGTCGAAATCTATCGCGAAGCGCTTGAACGAGGTCGGCATGAACTGCGTCGGCCCGAAAGCCCCGGCCCAGGACCCCACCAGCCGGTCGGGCGCGACGTCGCCACGGTGAAGAAGCTCGACCGCCGCCAGAAACTCGTCGCGGAAATAGTCTTGACGCCGGCCGATGCAGGCGAGCGTCGCGGTGGAGCGCACGACCGAGCGGTCCCCGCCCGCCGTCCCATAGTTCGATTCCACGCCCCAGATCGCAGCCACGATATGGCGGTCGACCCCAAGCGCCTTCTCCGCCGCCGCGAAGGAGGGCGCGTATTGGGCGAGAACCTCGCGGCCACGCTGGATCTTGCCGTCGTTGACCAGGATGTCGAGATAGTCCCAGAACGCCTTGGTGAATTCCGGCTGCGCATCCATCAGATCCATGATCCGCAGATCCGGCGTGAGGCCGGCGGTCAGCCGCTGGTAGCTTTCGCGCGTCACGCCCCGGCGCGCCGCCAACGGCCACAGCCGTTCGAGACAGGCGGGGAAATCGGCTGCGGCCTGGCGGATGGCGTCGGCCTTCATCAGCGGATGGCCGGAGCTGCCCGATTCTCCGCTCCATTCGCGGGTACTGGAACGGGCCGGCGCAGGAGATGCAGCCGCATCGGTCGCACCCGCGCCGGACGATTGCGCGAAGAGTTGGGGGCTCGCGCCGGCGCCCTGGGCCCCGCTCGGCCCGCCGGACAACAGAAGCGGCATCGCCACCGCCGCGATATGCAGCATGCCCTTCGGCGTGATCCCTTTCGTTCGTGCGGCCATTGATCCCTCCGCGCAAGGCACGGTTCGAGCCCGGGAATTGGTCATGCTAACCTGTACGCGCAAATGAGGCGGCTCCGGGGCGCGGCCAAGGTCGCGCGGGTCGTTATGCAGAATAAGCCTGCATGTCGAGAACCAGGTGCTTGGACAGGCGTTTAGTCATAGACTTGCCGCGATGGGTATGTTTCGTCGACCTATTCGTTGCTTTCCCGCATTGATCCGACAACACGCCGAGACATGAAAAAGATTCGTAAAGCCGTCCTTCCGGTCGCCGGCCTGGGCACGCGCTTTCTGCCGGCAACCAAGGCGATCCCCAAGGAAATGCTGCCCGTCGTCGACCGGCCGCTGATTCAGCACGTCGTCGACGAGGCGCGCGAAGCGGGGATCGAGCACTTCATTTTCGTGACCGGCCGCAACAAGGCGGTCATCGAGGATCATTTCGACCGGCAGTACGAGCTCGAAGTGACGCTCACGGAGCGCCGGCGCTTTGCCGACCTCGAGCATCTCGAACGCGACCTGCCGGTTCCCGGCCAGACCAGCTTCACCCGTCAGCAATCGCCCCTGGGTCTCGGCCACGCGGTCTGGTGCGCGCGCGATATCATCGGCGAAGAGCCGTTCGCGCTGCTGCTGCCCGACGTGCTGGTCCAGGCCGAGCGCGGCTGCCTGGGGCAGATGATGGATGCCTACCGGGAAATCAACGAGCCCGCGAATGTGATCGCGGTCGAGGAAATGGCGCCCGAGCGCTTGCACGAATACGGCGTGGTCGGCGCCGGACGAACGGTCGGCAAGGCGTTCGAAATCACGTCGATGGTGGAGAAGCCCGCGCGCGGCAAGGCGCCGTCGAGTTTGATCATCACCGGCCGCTACATCCTGCAGCCCGAGATATTTCAATTCCTCGAGACGCAAAGCTGGGGCATGGGCGGGGAAATCCAGCTTACCGACGCGATGATCCGGCTCGCACTCAGCCAGCCGTTCTACGGCGTGAAGTTCGAAGGCCGGGCGTTCGATTGCGGCTCCAAGATCGGATTTCTCGTCGCCAATATTGCCTACGCCCTCGCGCGCCCCGACATCGGCCCGAAGCTGCGCAAGAACCTCGAGGAGATTCTGCGCGAGTGATTCTTTCGCCTGATCAGCGCCGGCGCTTCGTCGCGTTATCGCCAATCATGATCGTGTATGTGGAACGGTCGGCGCGGCGCATGGGGTTGACGGCGACGCATAAGCTTGGTCACTTGCCGCGGTTTTGCCGGCCGGCCATCCGGCCGTGGGAGCATCCGGATCGCGAATGCCAATGCCCGAGCGGATCAAGCGTGTGACCGACCAGCCGGCGGACGAGCAAACTCATGAACTGATCGACTCGGGGCTGCGGACGCTCGACACGGAGACGAACGGCATTGCGGCGCTCTCCGCCGCCCTGCAGAACGGGCTGCGCGCCCCCTTCATTGCGGCTGTCGAACTGATTCGCGGCGCGCGCGGCCGGGTGGTGACGAGCGGGATGGGCAAGTCCGGCCACGTCGCCCACAGTCTCGCCGCGACGATGTCTTCGACGGGAACCCCGGCGATATTCGTGCATCCGGCCGAGGCCGGGCATGGCGACCTCGGCATGATCACGCCGGACGACGTGCTCATGGCGCTGTCCTGGTCCGGAGAGACGGTCGAGTTGAAAAACCTGATCGACTATTCTCGCCGGTTCCGCATCGGCCTGATCGCCATGACCTCCGACGGCAACAGCACGCTGGCCCAGGCGGCCGACGTCGCCTTCGTGCTGCCGCAGGCGCGCGAAGCCTGTCCGCACAATCTTGCGCCCACGACCTCTTCGCTGATGCAGCTCGCTCTGGGGCACGCGCTTGCCATCGCCCTGTTGGAAAGCCGCGGATTCACGCCGCTCGATTTTCGCATTCTGCATCCCGGCGGACGGCTCGGCGCCGCGCTCACCTTCACCCGCGACCTGATGCATGCGGGCGACGCCATGCCGCTGGTCATGCTCGGGCGTCGCATGTCCAACGCCATCATGGAAATGTCGACCAAGGGTTTCGGCTGCGTCGGCATCATCGATCCGGCGGGGCAACTGGTGGGGATCATCACCGACGGCGACCTGCGCCGGCACATGCGCCCCGACCTGCTCGACCTCGCGGTCGAAGAGGTCATGACCGCGCACCCGATCTGCGCCAAACCCGATCAACTCGCGAGCGAGACGCTGCAACTGCTCAACGCGGCGAAAATTACCGCTGTGTTCGTCATCGAGCGGGGCAAGCCGGTCGGCGTCATCCATCTGCACGATCTGCTGCGCGCGGGCGTGGCGTAAGGACGCGCTTCGCCCCTGGCATCACCGGCGGGTATCGGCGGCGGGACTTTCCTGCGCGTTGCGCGTCAGCATCCAGTGGATCGCCTGCGTGCGGCTCGGCAGGCCCAGCCGCGCCAGGATCCCGGACACGTGAATCTTGACGGTGTTTGGCGAGATGGCGAGGGCGCGGGCGATCTCCACATTGCTCATGCCCTTGGCAATGAGCTCCAGCACCTCGTTCTGCCGTTTGCTCAGCGCCGGCGTCGAAAACTCGCTTCTTCCGCCGCCGCTGGCGCGAGCTACGTCCAACTCGGCAGGAAGCTGCACCGGCAGATCGCGCGCACTCCCTTTCCGCGAAACCAGCGCGTTCATCAATTCCCCGCCGACCCGATCGGTGAGGACCACCGGCTCCCGGTTAGCCGTCATCGGCGGCATGAACCCGCTGATGTCGATATGGACCAAGGCCGTCAGATTGCCCTTCACGTAGGGGAACCCGAGCAGCAGAAACCAGCGCGGAGCGGTCGGCGAGTGGCAGGGATAGACAAACGACAGAAAATCGGCCCGGCCGGCGAGCAGCTGCGCAATGCCCTCGACGATCCGCGCCGATTCCTCATCGGCGTAGGCGCAGTGGCGAAGGTAGTTCTGCCCAATTCCAAAATTGGGGAGGGTTAATCCCGATTCCCGAGCGAACTCCCTCCAGCCGCGGCTTACATAAACAATGGCGCCCGAGCGATCGAGAAGCACGCCATTGACCGTACGATCGGCAAACAGCGCGTCAATCTCATCAGAATCGAGACCGGCTTGCGGGTCGCACTCAGTCGTCATTTGATAGGTATCCACTAAGCTCCAACAGAGCTACCCAATCTTTATTAGAGGCTATGTGAATACCGCGTCGAACTCAATAGCGTTTTCCTGCATATTTTCCGAAAATAACGAATTTCGCAGCGTTTTTGCTTGTCATTTGCAACTGCAATCGAGGTAATGATACCTATTTCGTTACCTATATTTCATGGCTTATGTGCAATGCAATAAACTAAAAGAAATGGAACAAATGCCCAGCGATCGGGCGTCGCCGCGCCCGTCGTGCTTCAACGATCGCGCGTGCAGTGCAAAACGTCGCTTCTCAGAACGGGATTTGCTCTAGTCCGGATCGCGAATCCAGCCGCCCAGTTCGCGCCTCACCACGGTCTCGATCACATCCATGCCGAGATCGCTGTCGTTGAGACAGGGAATGACGGCGAAGTTCGTTCCGCCATTGCGGTGAAAAATCTCGGCGTTCTCGACCCCGATCTCTTCGAGGGTCTCCAGGCAATCGGCGGCAAAGCCTGGAGTGATTATGACAAGGTTTTTCACCCCGCTCTTGGCGAGCCGTTTCACGGTCGCGTCGGTGTAGGGCTGCAACCATTCGGCGCGTCCGAACCGCGACTGGAACGTCATCATGAATTTTACTTCATCAAATTGCAGGCGTTCGCGCAGCAACCGAAACGTTTTGGCGCACTGGCAGTAGTAGGGATCGCCCTTGAGGAAATAGTCCTTGGGAATGCCGTGGAAGGAGGCGAGGATCACGTCGGGCGAAAACGCGAGTTTGCCACACTCCGCCTCGAGCGAGCGCGCGATCGAATCGATGTAGATCGGGTCGTCGTAATAGGGGGCGGCGACGCGCAGCGTCGGCTGCCAGCGCAACTGCAGCAAAGTGCGGAACGCCTCATCGCACGCCGTCGCCGTCGTCGCGGCGGCATATTGCGGGTAAAGGGGGACAAGCAGGATACGGTCGCAGCCGCGCGCCAGCAGCGCGCGCAACTGGCCGCCGATCGAGGGTTCGCCGTAGCGCATCGCCCAGTCGGTGATGATCGGCCGGCCGATCGGCTCGAGGCGGGCGGCGAGCCTTAGGCATTGCGAGCGGGTGATGGTGATCAGCGGCGACTCATTGGCCTCGTTGTTCCAGATTTTTGCGTAATCGCGCGCCCGGCGCCGCGGGCGGGAGCGCAGAATGAATCCGTCGCGAATGAACTGCCAGACGATGCCGCCTTCTTCGATCACGCGCGGATCGTTGAGGAACTCGGTGAGATAGCGGCGCACCGCTCTTGGCTCGGGCGCCTCGGGCGTGCCGAGATTGACGAGCAGCACTCCGACATATCCGCTGGCGATCGCCGGATGGTCTGCAGGCTTGTGCGACGCAGCGGCAGCACTGCCGGCGACATCGACCGCGGGGGTCTCCGCCGGCGCAGGGCTGGGGCTGGCGGCAGAGGCGGGGGGCGGAGACAGTTCGTCGTTCATCGGACCTCGAAGATCGGCTTTTGCGCGCAAAGCCGATAGCAGGCGCGGAGCCTTACGGCCATAGCATCCTCGGGCCGGGACGCTGATTTGCGCAAGCGCCGCGGCGGCAGACTACTCGGCCGCCCTCAGGAAAACGCCGGGGTCGGCACGGAACTGGCCGAGCAGCGCCGCTCTTTCGGCCTTCGCGGCGGCGAGGTTGCGCATCTTTATATGGCCGAACCCGCGGATCTGTTCCGGGATGGCCGCAAGCCCGACCGCAATCGCGTGATTTTCCGGCGTGAGCTTGTCCAGCACCTCCGCGAGCATGGCCTCATAGTCGCGGATCAGCGCCCGCTCGGTCCGCCGCTCCGCGGTGTAGCCGAATATGTCGAACGGCGTGCCGCGCAGCACCTTCAGCTTCGCAAGGAAGGCGAACAGCGGGAAAATCCACGGACCGAACGTCATTTTCTTCAGGACGCCATGCCTGTCCTTCCGCGCGAGCAGCGGCGGCGCGAGATGCACGTGCAGGCGCAGGTTTTCGCCGTCCACCTCGTTCTTCACCTGGCGCAGGAACGAGCCGTCGGAATAGAGCCGCGCAATCTCGTATTCGTCCTTATAGGCCATGAGCTTGAACGAATAGCGCGCGACCGCTTCGGCAAGTCCGCACCGGCCGGGCGTCTTCTCCGCCTCGATCGCCTGCGTCCGCTCGACCAGCGCGCGGTAGCGCGCGGCGTAGGCCGCGTTCTGGAACGCGGTCAGATAATCGACCCTGCGCGCCACCATTTCTTCGAAGGACTGGGAGAGCCGCCGGGCGCGATCTTCGACGTCGGGCGCCGGCTTGATCAGCGCCTCCACCGAAGCGAGATCGACGGCGGCGCGGCGGCCCCAGCGGAACGCCGCCTGGTTCATGGCGACGGCCTCGCCGTTGAGCGCGATCGCGGTCTCGATCGCATTGCCTGAGAGCGGCACCGCGCCGATCTGATAGGCATAGCCCAGCAGGAAGAAATTCGCTCCGATGGACTGGCCGAGCAGCGCGGTCGCGATGCGCGATGCATCGACGAAATGGGCACGATCCGCGCCCGCCGCCGTCGCGATCGTGCGCTTGAGGCGTTCGCTCGGAAGCGAAAAGTCGGCGTCGCGGGTGAACTCGCCCGGCAGCACCTCGGCGAGGTTGACGACCATCCGGGTGGTGCCGGGCTTCACGGATGCAAGCACCTTCTTTCCGCCGGCGATCACGATGTCGCCGCCCAGCACGAGATCGGCGCCGCGGGCGGGGACGCGGATCGCATGGATATCCTCCGGCCGCGCGGCAATGCGAAGATGGCTGTGCACCGAGCCGCCCTTTTGCGCCAGCCCGGCCATGTCGATGACGCCGACGCCCTTGCCGTCGAGATGCGCCGCCATGCCGATGATCGCACCGATGGTTACGATGCCGGTGCCGCCGATCCCGGTGACGATGACGTTATAGGTCTGGTCGATCTGCGGAAGCGCCGGCTCGGGCAGCGGCGCCAGTTCGCCGGTTTCGACGACGCCGCGCGGCTGTTTCAATTTCGCGCCGATCACCGAAACGAAGGACGGGCAGAAGCCCTTCACGCAGGAATAGTCCTTGTTGCAGCTCGACTGGTCGATCGCGCGTTTGCGCCCGAACTCGGTGTTGCGCGGCTGGATCGACACGCAGTTCGACTGCACGCCGCAGTCCCCGCAGCCTTCGCACACGAGTTCGTTGATGACGATGCGCTTGTCCGGATCGGGAAACTGCCCGCGCTTGCGCCGGCGGCGCTTTTCCGCGGCGCACGTCTGGTCATAGATCAGCACCGTGCAGCCGGGCGTCGCCGCGAGATCGCGCTGCACGTCGTCGAGCGCGTCGCGGTGGTGAATCGTTGCGCCCTTCGGCCACGGCGTCCGGCGCGAATACTTCCACGGCTCGTCGGTCACGACGGCGATGCGCTTGACCCCTTCCGCCGCCACCTGCTGCGCGATCTGCGGGACGCTGAGGCCGCCGTCGTTCTTCTGGCCGCCGGTCATCGCGACGGCGTCGTTGAACAGGATCTTGTAGGTCATGTTGACGCCCGCGCCGACCGCGGCGCGGATCGCAAGCGAGCCGGAGTGATTGTAGGTGCCGTCGCCGATGTTCTGGAACACGTGCGGCCGCTTGGAAAACGGCGCCTCGCCGAGCCAGTTCGCGCCCTCGCCGCCCATCTGGGTAAAGCCGGAGGTCGCGCGGTTCATCCACTGGACCATGTAATGGCAGCCGATCCCGGCATAGGCGCGGCTGCCTTCGGGAACGACGGTCGACGAATTGTGCGGACAGCCGGAACAGAAATAGGGCGTGCGCACCGCGACGTCCTGGGTTTCGGCAAGGACGCGCTGCGCTTCCTTCAGGCGCGCGACCCGCGCTTGAATCCGTTCGTCGGGCGCAAAGCGCAGCACGCGCTCGCCGATGCAGATCGCGATGTCGTTGACGTCGAGCGCGCCTTTGACCGGGAAGAGCCAGTTGCCTTCCTCGTCCTTCTTGCCGATGCACACCGGCTGGTGCGCCGTGCCGTACAGCTCTTCGCGCACCTGCACTTCGACCAGCGAGCGCTTCTCCTCGACCACGATGAGGAGATCGACGCCCTTCGCCGCCTCCAGCATGTCGGCACGGCCGATCGGATAAGGGCAGCCCACCTTGTACAGCCTGATTCCGAAATCGTTGCAGCGCACCTCGTCGAGCCCGAGTTCGTCGAGCGCCTGGCGCACGTCGAGATAGCTCTTGCCGACGGTGACGATGCCGATGCGCGGCTTGCGGCCGCCGGAGATGATGACGCGGTTGAGCTTGTTCGCCTGGACGAAGGCGAGCATGGCGTCGCGCTTGTAGTCCTGCAGCCGCGCTTCCATGCCGAGCACGCTGTCGCCGAGCCGGATGTTCAGGCCGCCCGGCGGCATGTTGAACGCGTCATCGCCGGGGATGACGAGGTTCACCCGATCGAGACTGCCGTCGATCACCGCCGTCGACTCGACGGTATCGTGCATGCATTTGAGGCCGACCCAGGCGCCGGTGTAGCGCGACATCGCCCAGCCATAGAGGCCGTAGTCGATGATCTCCTGCACGCCCGCGGGATTGAGCACCGGGATCACGACGTTGACGAAATTGAACTCGGACTGATGCGCGGTGGTGGAGGATTCGGCGGTGTGGTCGTCGCCCATCAGGGCGAGCACGCCGCCATGCCTGGACGTGCCGGCGGAATTGGCGTGGCGGAACACGTCGCCGGAGCGATCGACGCCGGGCCCCTTGCCGTACCAGATGCCGAATACCCCGTCGAACTTGCCTTCCCCGCGCAATTCGGCCTGCTGCGAGCCCCACAGCGCGGTCGCGGAGAGGTCTTCGTTGAGGCCCGGATGAAAAACAACGTCGTTCGCCTTGAGCAGGGATTCAGCGCGCTGGAATTGCTGGTCGAGTCCGCCGAGCGGAGAGCCGCGATAGCCGGTGACATACCCCGCGGTGTTGAGCCCCGCACGCCGGTCGCGCTCCTTCTGCATCAGGCAGAGGCGGATGATCGCTTGATAGCCGGTGACGAAGACCGGCGATTTCTCGAGGTCGTATTTGTCGGCGAGAGTGACTGGCCTGAGCGGCATCGCAGCATCCTGCGCAGTGTGCGGGCGGCATTCCGAACGACCGGCGCAAGCGGCCTTGCCCTGCGAATCCGGCCGCCTGAAGCAAGCCGCCACAAGCTCCGTTTACGCGATATGGGGCGGCTCTACTTCGCGACAAGGAGACGGCGGTTTTGCCGCGCCGTCAATTTCGTTGCTGCATCCAGGCGCGCAGAAAAGTATCGCGACGACGGCGCGCCGTGAAATTTAGTGCATTGCAGCAACGACGGGCGCGCCGCCGAATGCGCTCCGCCCGCATTCACTCCCACGGAGCTGTGGAAAAGCGCCTGGCGAGGAAATCGATGAACAGCCGCGTCTTGGCGGCGAGGAAGCGGTTCGGCGCGTAGAGTGCGTGGATCGGCAGCGGCGGCGGGCTATATGCATCGAGCACGACCGCCAGCCGGCCCGACTTGATCGCATCGCCGGCGATCACGGTCGGCAGCAGCGCGATGCCCAATCCCTTGCAGGCTGCCTCGCGCAGCACATCGCCATTGTTGGCGCACAGCACGGAAGCGACCGGCGCCGAGATCATCTCGCCATTGCGCGCGAGCTGCCAGCGCTGGCGCGCCGCGACCTGGCCATAGACCAGACAGCGGTGATGGGCGAGATCGTCCGGCGACTGCGGCGCGCCGTGACGGGCAAGATAGTCGGGTGCGGCGACCAGAACCCGCCGCGTCGCCGCGAGACGTCGCGCGACGAGGCTCGAATCGGCAAGCGCGCCGATGCGCACGGTCACGTCGACGCCCTCTTCCAGCGGGTCGATGAACCGGTCGTTGAGCAGAAGTTCGACCTTCAGGTCCGGATAGCGGCTGAGAAAGTCGGCGACCGCGCTCGCGAGATAAGCGGTGCCGAAGGACATCGGCCCGTTGATGCGCAATACCCCCCTGGGCGCGTCGTGCAGGCCGGCGATCTGGGTTTCCGTCTCCTCGACCGCGGCCAGCACGGCCGCGCAGCGTTCGTAATAGGCGTATCCCGCTTCCGTCGGACGAACCTTGCGCGTGGTGCGATCGAGCAGGCGTACCCCGAGCTGCCGCTCGAGCTCCATCACCGCCTTGCTGAGCGCCGACCGCGTGCGCCCAAGCTGCCGGGCGGCCGCCGCATAGCCGCCAAGCGCCACGACCTTGGTGAAGGCCTGCATCGCCTCGAGCTTGTCCATATTGTTTCCGATTTGGAACCAGAGTGTTGCAACAGCCTATTATTGCTTCCGATTGGAGTCGACCCCAGCTGAACGGACAAGAAAGCCCGCTGGGCATCCAACCGGAGCAAACCCCCATGCTGAAAATCCGCAGGGCAGACGAGCGCGGCCGCACCGATTTCGGCTGGCTCGACAGCCGGCACAGCTTTTCGTTCGGCCATTATTACGATCCGGCGCATATGGGCTTCGGCCCGCTGCGCGTCATCAACGACGACCGCGTCACCCCCGGAGCCGGTTTCCCCACCCATCCGCACGGCAATATGGAGATCGTCTCCTACGTGCTCGACGGCGCGCTCGCTCACAAGGACAGTCTCGGCACCGGGTCGGTGATCCGGCCGGGCGACGTGCAGCGGATGTCCGCCGGCAGCGGCATCAGGCACAGCGAATTCAACGCCTCGGCGAGCGAGCCGGTGCACTTCCTGCAAATCTGGATCGTCCCGGAGACGGAGGGACTCGCGCCGAGCTACGAGCAGAAGCGTTTTCCGGAGGAGGAAAAGCGCGGAAAGCTGCGGCTGGTTGCTTCGCGCGACGGGCGCGACGGCTCGGTCACCATTCACCGCGACGTCGACCTCTACGCGACCTTGCTAGGCGACGGCGAAAGTACGCGCCACGCGTTCCGGCCGGGTCGCGCCGGCTGGCTGCAGGTCGCGCGCGGCACGGCGAGGGTGAATGACGTGCAGCTTTATCCCGGCGACGGCGTCGCGATCGAAGCGACCGACGACGTGGCCATCACCGGCACGTCCGCGGATGCGGAAGTGCTCTTGTTCGACATCGCTGCGTAACGCGCCGGCCGCATGTTGTTTGTCGGCCGCTCGCGCTCATCGAGGAGATTCCCATGACCAAAGTGCTGGTGCTGTATTACTCGAGCTATGGCCACATCGAGCGCATGGCGGACGCCGTCGCCGAGGGCGTGCGGCAAGCCGGCGCAGACGCCGTGATCAAGCGCGTGCCCGAACTCGTGCCCGAAGACGTCGCGCGCAAGTCGCATTTCAAGCTCGATCAGAAGGCGCCGGTCGCGACCGTCGCCGAACTCGCCGACTATGACGCGATCATCATCGGCGTGCCGACGCGGTTCGGCAACATGGCGGCGCAGATGAAGAACTTTCTCGATCAGGCCGGCGGCCTTTGGGCGCAGGGCAAGCTGATCGGCAAAGTGGGGAGCGTGTTCACGTCATCCAACACGCAGCATGGCGGACAGGAAAGCACGATCCTCACGACTCACGTCGTGCTCCTGCATCTCGGCATGGTGATTGTCGGATTGCCCTACTCCTTCGCCGGGCAGATGGACATGGCGGGCATCACCGGCGGCTCGCCCTATGGCGCGTCGACCATCGCCGGCGCGGACGGCTCGCGTCAGCCGAGCGACAACGAACTCGCCGCCGCGCGCTTTCAGGGCCGCCACGTCGCAGAGATCGCGGGCAAGCTGCGTCGCGATTAGTGCCCGCGATTGCCCGCGATTTTTGCCGACATGGTTAACGCGCGCGCCGGCCGTCCGTTACAGAACATTGAAGAACCACAGCAGAAGCAGCACCGGAATCGGGATGCCGAGCAGCCACAAAAGTCCGTAACGCATGGCGTGAAGTCCTTTTCGCGATGGTTGGTTCGCTCGGCCAACGCGAGAGTGTCAGTGCGGGTTCCGCGGTAATTTTGGGGGGCGCGGGCCGATGCCGCGCCCCCGCATCTGCTGAACCTTTCGCGCGCGGCAGCGTTATACGGTCGAGTTTTACTCGCACTGGAGCACATCAAATGAATGCGGCGAACGGACCGGCGGCGGCCGTGGACGATATTCGCAAGGACTTGCAGACGCTGCGCGAGGACATGCTGCGCTTGGCGGGGCAGGTTTCGGCGCTCGTCAGCGCCACCAGCGATCAAACAATCGGCGACGTCAAAGAGCGGATGCGTGTGATGGGCGACGCCGTTTCCGATCTCAGCGAACGCGGCAAAGGCATCGCGACCGACATCATCGACG
>JAEULX010000141.1 GCA_016793685.1 Bradyrhizobiaceae bacterium | reverse complement strand
ACATGATGGCGAAAGGCCCCCCGAGCAGCGAAGAACTCGCCCTGCTGGAGCCGTTTCGCGGACGGGTTCCGGATGAAGTATTCGGCGAGCCGTTCGTGCCGCCGGTATCGGACGGCTCCGGTCAGGATCGCGCGCTGTTGCGCAAGGCGGCGCAACTGCTCAAAGAGGCGGAGTTTCCGATCAAGAACGGACGGCTCGTCGATGCGCGCGGCAAGCGGGTGACGATCGAATTCCTGATCGACGAGCCGACCTTCCAGCCGCATCACATGCTGTTCATCAAGAACCTCAACCTGCTCGGCATCGACGCCTCGCTGCGCATGGTCGATCCGGTGCAGTACCGCGCGCGGGTCAATGATTTCGACTTCGATCTGACGGTGCAGCGCTTCAGCTTCTCAACCCTTCCCGGCGAAACGCTGCGCTCGTATTTCTCGTCGCAGGCCGCGTCCACGAAGGGCTCGTATAATCTTGCCGGCATAGCCGATCCGGCGATCGATGCGCTGGTCGACGCGGTGATCGCAGCGAACACGCGGGCCGAGCTTGTGACGGCCGCGCGTGCGCTCGACCGCGTGATCCGCGCGGGGCGCTACTGGGTTCCCCATTGGTACAAGGCCTCCCATTGGATCGCCTGTTGGGACGTGTTCGGCCGGCCTGCGACCAAACCGCGCTACGCGCGCGGCATCCCGGAGACCTGGTGGTATGATCGCGACAAGGCGGGGAAGACCGAGCGGACCTGATCCCCGCCGGCGTTGCTTCCCTTGTGGTAAACAGACCGTTGTTGGGGCCAGGGCTTGCCGGGCTGCTTGCCGGGCTGCTCAGCGCCGCCTCCCCTTGCCTCCGCTTCCATAAGCGAGCGTACAATGAGCGGGAATCGGTGAGAATGCTCGGGCAACAGCCGATCGAAGGATGACATGGCCGCCTATATCGTCCGCCGCATCCTGTTCATGATCCCGACGCTGCTCGGGATCATGCTGGTGTCGTTCATCGTCGTGCAGTTCGCGCCCGGCGGGCCGGTCGAGCGGGTGATCGCGCAGATTTCCGGCTCCGACACCGGCGCCACCTCGCGCATCTCGGGCAGCGCGGGCGGTGATTTCGGCGCCCGCGGGCAGATGCAGGGGGCGTCGCAGGTCGATGCGACGACGTCGAAATATCGCGGCGCGCAGGGGCTCGATCCGGAATTCATCAAGAGCCTGGAGCGCCAGTTCGGCTTCGACAAGCCGGCCTATGAGCGCTTCTTCCTGATGCTGCGGAACTACGCCACCTTCGATTTCGGCAAGAGCTATTTCCGCGACGTGCGCGTCGTCGATCTCATCAAGGAAAAGCTTCCGGTGTCGATGTCGCTCGGCATCTGGATGACGCTGCTCACCTACCTCATCTCGATCCCGCTCGGCATCCGCAAGGCGGTGCGCGACGGCTCGCATTTCGACGTGTGGACCTCGGGCGTCATCATCATCGGCTACGCCATTCCCGGCTTCCTGTTCGCGATCCTTCTGATCATCCTGTTCGCCGGCGGATCGTTTCTCGACTGGTTCCCCCTGCGCGGCCTGACGTCGGACAACTGGGCGCAGTTTCCCTGGTGGCGCAAAATCCTCGATTATTTCTGGCACCTGACGCTGCCGATCATTTCAATGGGGCTGGGCGCGTTCGCCACGATGACGCTGCTCACCAAGAACTCGTTTCTCGACGAAGTCCGCAAACAATACGTGCTCACGGCGCGCGCCAAGGGCTGTTCGGAACGCCAGGTGCTGTACGGCCACATCTTCCGCAACGCCATGCTGCTGATCATCGCCGGCTTTCCCGGCGCGTTCGTGCACGCGTTCTTCTCCGGCTCGCTGCTGATCGAAACGATCTTCTCGCTCGACGGGCTCGGCCTGCTCGGCTTCGAGAGCGTGCTCAACCGCGACTATCCGGTGGTGTTCGCGACGCTGTACATTTTTTCCCTGGTCGGCCTTGTCGTGAATCTGATTTCCGACCTGACTTATACTTGGGTCGATCCGCGCATCGATTTCGAGACCCGAGAGGTGTGAGGTGGACGCCGCGACCTCAGAAACCTCCGACCGCACGCCGGACACGACGGCGATCTCGCCGACCGGGCTTGCCGTCCTGCCGGAAGGACGGCCGCTCAAGCTTTCGCCGATCAACCGCCGGCGCTGGGATAACTTCAAGGCGAACCGGCGCGGCTACTGGTCGTTCTGGGTCTTTATGGTGCTGTTCATTCTGTCGCTTTGCGCCGAGTTCATCGCCAATGATCGCCCGTTTTTCATAAGCTATGAAGGGCACTGGTACTTTCCGGTGTTCGTGAACTATCCGGAGACCAAATTCGGCGGCGATTTCGAGACCGCCACCGACTACCGCGATCCTTTCGTGCAGAACCTGATCGCCGAGAAGGGCGGCTACATGGTCTGGCCGCCGATCCGCTATTCGTACAACACGCACAATCTCGACCTGCCCACGCCCGCCCCTTCGCCGCCGACCTGGATGCTCACCGAGGCCCAATGCCGCCCGGTGCTCGACAAGAAGAAGCTCAATCGCTGCAGCGACCTCGAATACAACTGGCTCGGCACCGACGACCAAGGCCGCGACGTCGCCGCCCGGCTGATCTACGGGTTTCGCATCTCCGTGCTGTTCGGCCTGGCGCTGACGATCGTCTCCTCGGTCGTCGGGGTCGCCGCCGGCGCGGTTCAGGGTTATTTCGGCGGCTGGACCGATCTTCTGTTCCAGCGCTTCATCGAAATCTGGACGTCGGTGCCGTCGCTGTATCTGCTGTTGATCATTTCGTCGGTGCTGGTGCCCGGATTCTTCGTGCTGCTCGGCATCCTGCTGCTGTTCTCCTGGGTGTCGCTCGTCGGCCTGGTGCGCGCGGAATTCCTGCGCGGGCGCAATTTCGAATACGTCCAGGCGGCGCGGGCGCTCGGCGTCTCCAATGCAACGATCATGTTTCGCCATCTCCTGCCCAATGCGATGGTGGCGACGCTGACCTTCCTGCCGTTCATTCTCTCGTCGTCGGTGATGACGCTGACCGCGCTCGACTTCCTCGGCTTCGGTCTGCCGCCCGGATCGCCCTCGCTCGGCGAAATGCTGAGCCAGGGCAAGGCCAACATCCAGGCGCCGTGGCTCGGCCTCACCTCGTTCTTCACTGTCGCCGTCATGCTGTCGCTCTTGATCTTCATCGGCGAGGCGGTGCGCGACGCCTTCGATCCGCGGAAAACCTTCGGGTAGACGCCAATGCCGAGTATCCGACTGTTCTCCGCCATGCGACGCCTCACGGTGTTCTCCGGATCGCCGCCCCCGCGGCGCGGTGGCCGCTCGCAGGCCAGGTCGCCTTCGCAGTCGTCGTACCCGCAGGAACTGCTCCTCTCCGTGCGCGATCTTTCCGTCGCCTTCACCCAGGGCGGACGCGAGACCGTCGCCGTCGACAAAGTGTCGTTCGATGTCACCCGCGGCGAGACCGTCGCGCTGGTCGGCGAGTCGGGGTCGGGAAAGTCGGTGACTGCGCTGTCGATCATGAAGCTGCTGCCCTACCCGGCGGCGCGGCATCCTTGCGGCGCGGTGCTGTTCAAAGGCCAGGAACTGCTCGCCCTGCCCGAGCCGGAGATGCGGAAGATCCGCGGCAACGAGATCACGATCATCTTCCAGGAGCCGATGACCTCGCTCAATCCGCTGCACCCGATCGAGAAGCAGATCGGCGAAATACTGCTGCTCCATCGCGGCCTCGCCGGGCCCGCCGCGCGCAAGCGCATCGTCGATCTGTTGGACCAGGTCGGCATCCGCGATCCGGAAAGCCGCCTCGGAAGCTATCCGCACCAGCTTTCCGGCGGGCAGCGGCAGCGCGTCATGATCGCCATGGCGCTCGCCAACGAGCCCGACCTTCTGATCGCCGACGAGCCGACCACTGCACTCGACGTCACCGTGCAGGCGCAGATCCTCAAGCTCCTGAAGGACATTCAGACCCGGCTCGGCATGTCGATGCTGTTCATCACCCATGACCTCGGAATCGTGCGCAAGGTCGCCGACCGCGTCTGCGTCATGAAGCGGGGCAACATCGTCGAGCAGGGAACGGTGGAGCGCGTGTTCGTCGCGCCGGAGCATCCTTACACGCGCGCCCTTCTCGCCGCCGAACCGAAGCCGAACCCGGCTCCGCTGCAGCCGCAGGCGCCCATCGTCGTCGAAACCAAGGACCTCAAGGTCTGGTTTCCGGTCAAGCGCGGGGTCATGCGCAAAGTGATCGGTCACATCAAGGCGGTCGACGGGGTCAGCATCGAGATTCGCAAAGGCGAAACGCTCGGCGTGGTCGGCGAATCGGGGTCGGGCAAGACGACGCTCGGACTGGCGATTCTGCGCCTCATCTCGTCCGACGGCCCCATCGTCTTTCTCGGCAAGCAGATTCAGGGCCTGAAGTTCAAGCAGATGCGGCCGTTCCGCCGCGACATGCAGATCGTGTTTCAGGACCCGTTCGGCTCGCTCTCCCCCCGCATGTCGATTTCCGACATCATCGAGGAAGGCTTGTGGGTGCATCAGCCGCACCTATCCGCCGCCGAACGCTCCGACCGGGTGATTCGCGCGCTGTCGGATGTCGGCCTCGATCCCGAGTCGCGTTTCCGCTACCCGCACGAATATTCCGGCGGGCAGCGCCAGCGCATCGCGGTCGCCCGCACGCTCGTGCTGGAGCCGACCTTCATCGTGCTCGACGAGCCGACCAGCGCGCTCGACATGCTGATCCAGTCGCAGATGGTCGACCTCCTGCGCGATCTGCAGCAGCGCCGGGACCTGACCTACCTGTTCATCTCCCACGATCTCCGCGTGGTGGCGGCGCTCGCCAGCCGCCTGATCGTGATGCGGCACGGCAAGGTCGTGGAGGCGGGCCCGGCGTGCGACGTATTCGCCAATCCGAAAACGGAGTACACACGGGCGCTGTTCGCGGCGGCCTTCAACCTCGAGACGGCGCCGGAAGGCGTGGTGGCGCAATAGGATCGGTTGACATGGCCGACGTAAGGGACAGGGCGACGGCAAGAGCAGCCGAGCGCGGGAGCGAGACAGTGCCGACGCTCGCTGATCAAGCCGCCGAGGCGTGCATCAGCAAACCCGAGCCGGTGGGGACGGGTTTCCGTCCGTTCGAGCGCTACCACGTCGAGCTTACGCACGCGGATGAAGGCAAGGCGCACTTCGTCCGCGACATATTGCGGGTGGGACGCACCGTCGGCGTCATCGCCGTCGATCCCGATCGGGACGAGATCGTGCTGATCCGCCAGTTCCGCCTCACCGCGCATTTGCGCCTGGGGCTGGGAGACCTGGTCGAGATTCCCGCCGGATATGTCGATCACACCGAAACGCCGGACCAGGCCATCCGCCGCGAATGTCTGGAGGAGATCGGGATAGCGCCGCGCGCCGTGCGCGAAATCTATTCCTTCATGCCGGCGCCGGGCCTGCTCGATGAATGCGCAACGATCTATATCGCCGCGGTGGACGCCTCACAGGCGCCGGCGCGGGCCGGCGCCGCTTACGAGGTCGAGCAGACGCTGCCGATCCGCGTGCGCATCGACGACGCGCTCGATGCGCTGACGCGCGGCACGATCCATAACGGCTACCTGATCATGGCGCTGCAATGGATCGCGCTCAACCGCACGCGGCTGCCCGACCTGCTGCGGGAGTAATGGCGATGCGTGGCAAGTCTTTTCTCTACATTTTCGCGGCCGTCGCCATCGCGCTGCTGTCCGCCGTGGGCGCGCGGGCGCAGAGCGAAAGCTCCTGGTATCCGCTCAAGGCCGACGACGGGACCGACATCGTGAACTACCGCGTTCCGGTCGAACTCGAGAGCCAGATCGCAGCGCTGCCCGGAATCGTAACCGTCGGAAATCCGCGTGGCGACGTGACGCTGGTGGAATTCTACGATCTCAATTGTCCGTATTGCCGCAAAGCCGCCGCGGATCTTGCCGCCCTCGTCAAAGCGGACAACGAGCTGAAACTCGTCCTGGTGCCCTTCCCTGTTCTTGGCGTCCCGTCGATTCAGGCGGGACGGGTCGAATTCGCCCTCGCACGCCTGGCGACGCCGCAACAGTTTTTCGAATTCAATCATCTCATCTTTTCTGGCCGCGGAGTGGTCGATGGCAACCGTGCGCTGTCGGTGGCGACGAGCCTGGGCTTTTCCAAGGAGCAACTGGTCAAGGCTGCCGACGAGGAGGCCGTGACCAAGGCGATGATCGCCCACGTCCAGCTCGGCAACGCCATGGGACTGGCGGCGACGCCGGCCTTCGTGATCAAGGGCGTCGCCATTCTCGGCTATCCCGGCAAGAAAAGCCTCGTCGGGATCATCAAGTCGATCCGGACCTGCGACACAGTTGTCTGCTGATCACGCGGCCGGGAGGCGCTTGATACTTGTGACCACGCCGCCCGCCTCGGCGATGCGCCGGATCGCGTCCGCAACCGGCTCGATCGCGACCGCCATGTGATGCCCATTGGCGTGCACCAGCGTCTCGGTGTCGCGCGCAATCGCGACATGGCCCTTCCAGAACAGGAGATCGCCGCGCGCGACCGGGAGCGATTTGTCCGTCCCGATGGAAACGCCGATCGCCTTCTCCTGCATGTCGCTGTCGCGCGGGCATGCGATGCCGGCCGCGGTGAGCGCGACCTGGACGAGTCCGGAGCAATCGATCCCGAGGCTGGTCTTGCCGCCCCAGAGATAGGGCACGCCGACGAACCGTTCGGCGACCGCGACAAAATCCGGCTCGACCGTGCCGACAGGCGCTACGTGCTGCACCGGAATGCAGCCGCCGGTCGCGAGATATGCGAAGTTTGCATCGAGGCGAGCGGCAGCGATGCGGCTGCCGAGCGACAGCGCCATCAGCGGCGGAAGCTTGATCGAGGGTCCCGGAAACACGAACGTGCGCAGCGCTGCGACCCGATGGGTCGGCTCCGGTCCCGGCGGCGCGAGCGCCTGCTGCGGCAGAAAACCGACATAGCCGT
>JAEULX010000039.1 GCA_016793685.1 Bradyrhizobiaceae bacterium | reverse complement strand
ACAAACGGCATGAAAGCGGCAGCTTCACTCACTCACTAACCTCTCCCAGGCGGGGAGAGGTCGGCGAGCATCGAGCACAGCGCGATGCGAGCCGGGTGAGGGGGCAGTTTATTCCCACAGCCTCCCCCTCACCCGAATTCCTCGCTCCGCTCGGAATCCGACCTCTCCCCGCCAGCGGGAGAGGTGAAAGGTATTGGCGGGCGATAGCGAGTGAGGGGGCGTGCCCTCGTTGCCGCTCGGGCGACGTCCCCTCACCCGGCGAGCAATGAGCGCAGCTCACTGCTCGCGCCCCGCTCCCGTGAGGGAGAGGGGATGGCAACCCGCAGCGCGCCTAAAGCGGCGCGCCGAAGAGTGCGCCAACAACGGCGCGCCTAGCTCAACCCGAAAAGCGGCGCGCCTAACTCAGCAGCGGCGACCAGGCGGGGTCGGAGGCGAAGCTCGGCGTGGCGATGCGCTGCTCGTTGCGCCCGGTCACGTCGATCGTGAACAGCGACGGCCCGTTGCCGGGATCGCGGAAGAACATCAGCACGCGGCCGTTCGGCGCAAACGTCGGGCCCTCGTTGTGGTAGCCCTCGGTGAGCAGGCGTTCGCCGCTGCCGTCCGGGCGGATGATGCCGATCCCGAAGCCGCCCGATGTCTGCTTGGTGAAGGCGATGTAGTCGCCGCGCGGCGACCAGACCGGGGTCGAATAGGCGCCGTCGCCGAAGCTGATGCGCTGTCCGCCGCCGCCGCCCGCCGGCATGACGTAGATCTGCTGGCGTCCGCCGCGATCGGACTCGAAGCAGATGCGGCTGCCGTCGGGCGAATAGCACGGCGCGGTGTCGATCGCCGGCGTGTCGGTGAGCCGCGTGGTCGCCTTCGAGCGCAGATCCATCACGAACAGGTTGGCGTTGCCGCCCTGCTCGAGGCTCATGATCACGCGCTGGCCGTCGGGCGAAAAGCGCGGCGAAAACGTCATGCCGGGGAAATTGCCGACGATCTCGCGCTGGCCGGTCTCGACATTGAGGAGATAGACGCGCGGGTCGCCCTGGCCGAACGACATGTAGGTGATTTCCTGCGTCGTCGGCGAGAAGCGCGGGGTGAGCACGAGGTCGTCGCCGCGGGTCAGGTAGCGCACATTGGCGCCGTCCTGGTCCATCACCGCGAGGCGCTTGATGCGGCGGTCCTTCGGCCCGGTCTCGTCGATGAACACGATGCGGGTGTCGAAATAGCCCTTCTCGCCGGTGAGCCGCTCGTAGATCGCATCGGCGATGATGTGGGCGATGCGGCGGAAATTGTCCGGCGAGGTGAAGTACTGCTGGCCGGTGAGCTGGGCGCCGCCGACCACGTCCCACAGGCGGAACTCGGCCTTGAGCCGGCCGTCGGGCTGGCGGGTGATGCGGCCGGTGACCAGCCCCTGGGCGTTGATCGTCCGCCAGTCGGGAAAGCGCGGCACGGTGTCGATCGTCGTGATCTTTTCGAGGTAGGCGGACTGGTCGATCGGCGCGAACAGGCCGCTGCGCTTGAGGTCGCCGGTGATGATCTGGGTGATGGCGCGCGCCTGCTCGGTATCGGCCGGGCTGCCGGCGACGAAATCGGGCAGGGCGATCGGCAAGGGCTGCACATTGCCCTGGGTGACGTCGATGCTGAGCACCGCTTGCGCAGGCCGCAGGGACAGCCCAAGCAGCGCCCCCGCTCCCGCCGCTGCGGTCGCCGCTAGCAGACCGCGGCGCGAAAATCGCTCGTGCATGGCGAACGCATCCTCCGAACTGGTGTTCTGATTCTGGCGTTGAAAGTGTCGCCTGTGGGAATGCGAGCGAATTATGGTCGCCCGAGGGCGGCAAGCATGGCATACGAACAGTTAATGATCGGTCGCCGCTGCCGTGCCGGCGGAATATGTCCCTACCGACAAGAACATAAGCCGCAGGTTTGCGGGGAATCGCGACGCGCCGGAGCCCGCCTGCCGCGCGCGATCGGCCCGCGTGCGGCCCGGGGCGTCAGCCGCGGAACATTTCGCGCGGATCGAAGGTGACCTCGACGTCGCGCCATATGGCGTATTTGGCGATCGGCAGCTTGTAGGGCTGGCAACGCTTGATCGCGCGCATCGCGCTTTCGGCCGCGATCTGGAACAGCGAATTGCTGCCGTGATTGAGCAAGGTCGGATTGGCCGAGAGCGAACCGTCCTCACGCAGCTGGAGACGGATCCTGACGATCAACTCCTTCGCATCCACCACGCCTGCGGGCGGATTCCAGCATGCCTGAATTTGCGCGCGCAGCGCGTCGATCTCGCTCTGCGACAGCGTCGCGGCGCTGCCGCTCGGCAGGCCGAGCGAGGGGGTCGAATTGAGGGTGGCGCCGGCGGCGGCCAGTCGCTGCGGACTGCGCTTGTCGAGGAGCGCCGCGATCTTGTTCGGATCGAACGCCTGCTCCTGCTCTTTCCGCTTCTTTTCCTCTTCGCGCTTCTTCGCCTCTTCCTTGCGCTTCTGCTCCTCGCGCTTCTTCTCTTCCTGCTTACGCTTCGCCTCTTCCTTCTTCAGCGCTTCGGCGATCGGATCGGGCTCCGGAGCCTTGGCCTTTTCCGGCTCCTGCTTCGGCTCGGGCGGCTTGACCTCGGGAACGGGCATCGGCATGGCCGACGCCGTCTTGATCTCCTGCTTGGGCGTGACCTTGGCGGTCGAGTCGTCCACCGGATTGGGCTTGTCGATCTTTTCGACCAGCGGCGCGGGTTTGACGACCTTCTGCGCATTTTTCACGCCGGCGGTCAGCTGCGAGAAATCGGTGTCCGAAATGATGTCGATGGGCAGCGAATCCCCCGGCGTTGTCTCCAGCGGCTTGGCGCCGAAAGAGATGAGGCCCCACGCCAGCACCGCTGCGTGGATGGAGACCGAAACTGCGAGCGGGATCCGCATCGGCTACGACCCCTGTTCGACTTCGGTGACGAGCGCGACGCGCCGGAATCCGGCAGCGGACAGCCGTCCCATCACCCGCATCACTGTTCCATAATCGACCCGGCGGTCGCCGCGCACGAAGATGCGCTCGTCGAGTCCGCCGCGCGCCTCCGTCACCGCCTTGAGCTTGGCAACGAGGTCGTCGACGGCGATTTCAGCGTTCTGGAGGAAAACCTTGCCCTGGGTGTCGACTGAGATGGTGAGCGGCTCTTTGTCCTGCTCGAGCCCTTTCGCCTGCGTCTGCGGCAGATCAAGCGGCACGCCGACCGTCAGCAGCGGGGCGGACACCATGAAAATGATAAGCAGCACCAGCATCACGTCGACCATCGGCGTGACGTTGATGTCGCTCATGACCGACTTGCGACGGCGGCGGCGCTTCCCCGATGCGCCGCCTGCGGCCAGCATCATGGCCATTCAGGCAGTCCCCGTGCTCTTAATCGCGCGCGTTCCTCGACGCGCGCCCCCTCGTGTATCCCGTTCCCCTTTATATTCAGGGGCTTATACGCGTTCGTCGATTTGTCGCGACAGGATGGCGGAGAATTCGTCGGCGAATCCCTCCAGCCGTGTCGCCTGTTTGTTCACCTCAGAAGAGAACTTATTGTAGAAAATGGTCGCTGGTATGGCAGCGACGAGCCCGATTGCGGTCGCCAGCAGCGCTTCGGCGATGCCGGGAGCGACCACGGCGAGCGAGGTGTTCTTCGATACGGCAATCGCCTGGAAGCTGTTCATGATGCCCCAGACGGTGCCGAACAGTCCGATGAAGGGGCTGGCTGAGCCCACCGTCGCCAGCACCAGAAGCCACTTCTCCAATCGCTCGACCTCGCGCTGGATGGTGACGTCCATCACCTTTTCCAGCCGCATCTGCAGGCTGGCGATGGCCGGATGCGGGCCTTCGAAGCTGCGCTTCCACTCGCGCATCGCGGCGACGAACAGCGCCGCCATCGAGTCGGTCGGCCGCGCCGCGAGGGCGCGGTAGAGGTCTTCCAGAGACTGGCCCGACCAGAACACGTTCTCGAAATGCTTCATTGCCTGGCGGGTGCGGCGATAGAGGATGAATTTGTCGATTGCGATCGCCCACACGCCGACGGACGCCGCGAGGAGCCCCATCATCACCAGCTTCACGACCCAGTCAGCCTTCCAGAAAAGGTGAAGGATCGAGATTTCGGCGGCGACGCCCGGTAACTGTTCCATTCCTTAAACCTACGGCTCTCCGGCGCCGGGAACGGGCAACTTGCCCGCCACGTCCTCCGATGGACGCGCGCGCTCCTCGCAGACGGCCCGACAGGCCTTTCCGGCCGCATGTCTGCGCCGGCCCGCTTGCCCCCTCGGCATGTGCAGTCGGCTCGCTTGCCGCGCGGTTCCCCGCATTCCCCCGGTCTCGATTGAGCCGACGGCCTCAGGAGGCCCGAATCTGCGCCAAACGTGACTAAAAGAGGGCATTTTGCCCCCGCAAAAACCCGCATATGCCCGCGGAGGGCGGGCGTACCCCGTGCATTTCCGCTGGATTACGCGACAGTTGGGTTAAGGCGGCGTTAAGCGCCGCGCCGGGCTAGGCCTGTCTGACGCACCGCCGATTTCGGGCGACGGGCCGCTTGGTGTCGGGACGCGCGGTGAGCCGCGATCAGCCAACCAGGAGATAGACGCTGTAACCGGCGACGACCGACATCAGCAGCGCCAACAGAACCAACTCGGCGCTGGCGTTGCTGGCCGCGTGTGTCTCCGGGGCGTCGAGCAGCCGTCCGGTCCGCAGAAAGCGCGCGGTTGCGAACAGCAGAAGCCCGAGACCGCCGAAGATCAGCGCAAGGCCGACATAACGGCCGAACGGGCCGGAGAGATTGTGCACATCAAATTGATGCGTCGCATCGCCGGCCGCCTCCCGCGCGATCGCATCCAGGAAGAGGTTGAATTTTTCGATGACGAAGCCGAAGGCGATGACGGCGATGCCGGTGCGCACCCAGGCGAGAAACGTTCGTTCATTGGCCGCATGGTCGCTATAGCCACGAATCATGGAGCGCCACCCCGTGCTTGTGTCGTGACAAACGCCCGCGAAAGCGGGCGCTGATTTAAAGCCCGCGCATGAATTGGGGCCGCAGGACCGGCGCGCCTCGGCGTGCCTGCGCGATCAGCGCGAGCAACCGGTCGCGGTCATGCGGCAAGGTTCCCGCCAGCGGCAGGCAGTTCGAGGCATGGTTGGAGCGGAATACGACGGGCCGCGGTGGATCGAGGCGCTGCAGCAGCCGCTCCTGTTCGGCAAGGACGCCGGCGTCGTCCTGCGCCTCGAACGGCGTGCCGTCGCGCTCGAACCGGCTCACGAACTCCGCGGCCTCGTCCTCGCTGAGGCGAAGCTGCAGCGTCGAGAGGAAATCCGGCGGCGCTTCGTTCACCACCGCGGCGGTGCCGTCGATGTGCTCGCGCCACAGCCGCCGTCCGCCGATCCCGAGCACGACGGTGGCGGATACGGCGATGCCGGCTTCATGCGCACGGTCGACCGCGGCGGCGATCGTTGCGGGCGTCGCGCCCTTGCGAATGCGATTGAGGATGATCGGCGCGCCCGATTCGATGCCGACATAGACGAGCGACAATTTCCGTGCGCGCAGCTCACGCAGTTCGGAGGCCGGCTTGTGGGTCAGGTTGATGGGCGTGGCGTAGCTGGAGACGCGCTCGAGCGCCGGGAATGTCGCCGCGAGTTTATCGAGGAGGGCGATCAGTGCGTCGGTGGGGAGCACCAGCGCGTCGCCGTCGGCGAGGAAAATGCGCGACGCGTCCGGCCACAGGCGCGCCGAGGTTTCGATGTCGGCGAAGACGTCGGGGAGCGGGCGCGCCCGAAACGTCTTGGTCTTGTACATCGAACAGAAGGTGCAGTGGTTGAACGAACAGCCGAGCGTCGCCTGAATGATCAGGTTATGGCCCTCGCTGGGCGGGCGATAGAGCGGTTCGTCGTAACGCAGGATCGGGTAGGCCGACATGACGCCGTCGTCCGCTTGAACTGTTGCGCCGGTATTCTGCACCAGGCGGCGATGCGCGCAACACACGCTTCGTTAATCGGCTTGGCGGTAGGACCATACGTCTCGCGCAGCAATCAGATTTTATTGATCTGGCTCAAACGGGCATCCGCCGTTTTTTGGTTGCCTCATGCGTCGCGTCTCCGATTTTGTTTAGTTGAAGGATCAATCGGCGGGGAGGGTAGGCCAACGCCCGGCGCAGACGCCGGGTGGCGCAGAGCCGATGGTATCGGCTCTTTTCCGAAAACCGACGAAGGAGCTTCGCATGTACAGGGTCTTCAGCGCACCGAGCGGGGCGCAGCAGGT
>JAEULX010000140.1 GCA_016793685.1 Bradyrhizobiaceae bacterium | reverse complement strand
TTACACCGATGGCGCGTCCGCCCTCGATGGGTTCAAGACGAGCATGCCGGACCTCGCGATCCTCGACATCAAGATGCCGCGCATGGACGGAATGGAGACGCTGCGGCGGTTGCGGCAGAAGTCGGACGTTCCGGTGATCTTCCTGACCTCCAAGGACGAAGAGATCGACGAGTTGTTCGGCCTAAAAATGGGCGCCGACGACTTCATCCGCAAACCATTCTCCCAGCGCCTGCTGGTCGAACGCGTGAAGGCCGTATTGCGCCGCGTGACGCCCAAGGACGGAGCGCCGCCGAAGGAAGTGGATTCGGCCAAGGTTCTCGAGCGCGGCCTGCTGCGCATGGATCCGGAGCGCCATACCTGCACCTGGAAGAACGAGCCGGTCACGCTCACGGTGACCGAGTTCCTGATCCTGCAGGCGTTGGCGCAGCGGCCGGGGGTGGTGAAGAGCCGGAACGCGCTGATGGATGCTGCCTACGACGACCAGGTCTATGTCGACGATCGCACCATCGACAGCCACATCAAGCGCCTGCGCAAGAAATTCAAACAGACCGACGACGACTTCGACATGATCGAAACCCTGTACGGTGTCGGCTACCGCTTCAAGGAATGAGGCGACGTCCGCCCCGTCGGGACTTGTGGCGAGCTGATCGCGGGGATGTCCTGCGGCCTCACCGAGATGCATCAACCGGCGAGACGCAATAACCGTGCTCGATCGTACCGTCGAGATTGATGGGGCTGAAATCAGTCCGACGCAAAGTCCGGCGCCGCGTGTTCGGCGGCGGACATTTGCGTTCGTCCCGCGCGGCTTGAGCCCGCGCGACCTGCGGCGCAGCTGGCTTGCCTCGCGCGCCATGGTGCGCGCCGCCAAGAGCTGGCTGCGGCCGCCATCCGACCTTCGCACCAAAGCCGGAAACCTTCGCGTCAGCGCGGTGCGTTCGGACCTTTGGTTGCGACTGGTGCGGATGCAGCGCGCAACCATCCGCGCGACGCGGCGCGGCTGGACGATGGCCCAACCCGTTCTGCGGGAAACGGCGGCGCGCTGTCAGGTGGCGGCCATCGCGGCGGGCCACGCGGCCGAAAAGGCGGCGATTGCCGCCGCGCCGGCTTTCAAGGCCGTCCGCCTCGACAGGGTGCTCGCCTTCCTGCGGCCGGCCTGGCAACTCTTCATCACGGCGACCTTCTCGAGCCTCACGCGGCGCATCGTGTTTCTCAATGTCGCCGGCCTGTTCGCGTTGATGCTCGGCATTCTCTATCTCACCCAGTTCCGCGCCGGCTTGATCGATGCGCGCGTGCACAGCCTGCTCGTCCAGGGCGAGATCATTTCCAGCGCGATCGCATCCTCCGCGACCGTCGACATCGACACCATCGCCATCGACCCGCAGCGCCTGCTGGAGCTGCAGGCCGGCGACAGCTACGATCCGTCCGACGACGTGCTGTTCGGCAATGAATTCCCGCTCAACCCCGAGCAGGTCGCGCCGTTGCTGCGGCGGCTGGTGACGCCGACCAACACCCGCGCGCGCATCTATGACCGCGAAGGCGTGCTGTTCATGGACAGCCGCAACTTCATCGGACGCGGCGACGTGTTGCGCTTCGATCTGCCGCCGCCGACGGTGGAGAAGCCGGGCATTGTCGAACGCGCTTTCATTGCCGTGCGCCGCTGGCTCAGCCGCGGCGATCTTCCCCGCTATCGCGAACTCGGCCCCGAGGAAAACGGCAAGGCCTACCCGGAGATCGCCCAGGCGCTGGAGGGCCACAAGGCGAGCGCGGTGCGCATCGATGATCGCGGCAATGTCATCGTGTCGGTGGCGGTGCCGGTCCAGCGTTCGCGGGTGGTGCGCGGCGCGCTGCTGCTGTCGACGCGGGGCGGCGACATCGACCAGATCGTCGAGGCGGAGCGCCTCGCCATCGTCAAGGTGTTCGTGATCGCCGCCGGCATCATGACCGTGCTGTCGCTGCTGCTCGCGGGAACGATTGCGGGCCCGGTGCGCCGGCTCGCCGACGGCGCCGAGCGGGTGCGCCGGCGCATCAAGGCGCGGGTCGAGATCCCCGACTTCACCGCCCGGCGCGACGAAATCGGCCACCTTTCGGGCGCATTGCGCGACATGACCAACGCGCTTTACCGCCGCATCGAAGCGATCGAACGGTTCGCCGCGGACGTTGCGCACGAGCTGAAAAATCCGCTCACCTCGCTGCGCTCGGCGGTGGAAACGCTGCCCCGCGCCAAGACGGGCGAGAGCCAGGCGCGGCTGCTCGCGGTGATCGAGCACGACGTCAAGCGCCTCGATCGGCTGATCTCCGACATCTCCGACGCCAGCCGGCTGGACGCGGAACTGCAGCGGCAGGACACGACGCCAGTCGATCTCCGCCGGCTGCTGACGACCGTCGTCGCCATCGCCAACGAGGTCAAGAAAGACGACGTCGCCGTGAAGCTCGGCTTCGAAGGCGGCGGACCGCGGCAATTCCTCATTTCCGGGCACGACTCGCGGTTGGGCCAGGTGGTGCATAACCTCATCGACAATGCGCGTTCCTTTTCGCCATCGGGCGGCAGCGTGCGCGTCACTTGCCGGCGGCTCAAGGACGAGGTCGAGATTCTGGTCGACGACGACGGGCCGGGCATCAGGCCGGATGCGATCGAGAAGATCTTCGACCGCTTCTACACCGACCGGCCGCATCAGGGCTTCGGCCAGAATTCCGGTCTCGGCCTGTCGATCTCCAAGCAGATCGTCGAGGCGCATGGCGGCTGCATCTGGGCGGAAAACCGGGTCGAGGCGCAATTCGACGGCGAAGCCCCGATGGTGCTCGGCGCCCGTTTCATCGTCCGCCTGCCGGCCGTGTGAGGATGGCCCCGACCGTCCACGCCTCGGCCGTCCTGTTGGGCGCGCGTGCGATCCTGATCCGCGGCCCGGCGGGTTCCGGCAAGTCGCATTTCGTTTTGCAGGCGCTTGCCGCGGCGCAGACCGGGCTGTTCCCGTTCGCGCGGCTCGTCGGCGACGACCGCATCGAACTGGTCGCCGCCCACGGCCGCCTGATCGCGCGTCCCGCGCCGGAACTCGCCGGCCTGATCGAGGTGCGCGGACTTGGCATTCGCCGCGTGGCCTATGAGCCGGTGGCGGTCGTGGCGCTCGTGTGCGATCTCGCCGATCAGCAGGCCCAGCGGCTGCCCGAGGAGGCCGACGCCTCGGCGGTCATCGAAGGGGTTTGCCTGCCGCGCGTCTCCGTCCCGACCGGAATCGACCCGCTACCGATTGTCGCGGCGGCGCTCGACGCTACGTGCGAGCGTCTGTGAACGCTTCGTTTTTTCGGATATCCCGGTTCCCCGGCGGTTCGACGCCGGACGATTGATATTGCCGCAACGCGTTAGATGGTCCCCAAAGAGCCCCTTGCGCTTGGCCTCCGGGCTGTCATGATGCCCTTGGGTGCGGTGCAGCAGATGCGCCGCGGGGAGTTCCCATGATCGGGCTTGTACTCGTCACTCACGGGCGCCTCGCCGTCGAGTTCCGATCCGCGCTGGAGCATGTCGTTGGCCCGCAAAGCCAAATTGAGACCGTGACGATCCTGCCGACCGACAATGTCGAACAGAGCCGCAAGGACATCATCGAGGCGGTGCAGCGGGTGGATACCGGCGACGGTGTTGCGATCCTCACGGACATGTTTGGAGGAACGCCCTCGAATCTCGCGATTTCAGTCATGAGCCGGCCCAATGTCGAGGTGCTGGCCGGCATCAACCTGCCGATGCTCGTGAAGCTCGCCAAAATCCGGTCCGAATGTCCGCTCGCGGAATCAGTTGCAGCGGCGCAGGAATCCGGGCGAAAATACATCACGATCGCGAGCAGGGTCTTGGCCGGGAAATGAGCGAGCAGGGTCAATCCGAACCCGAGTGTCCGGAGGTTCCAGAGCCACGGCCAGGCGCGATCGTGCGTGACCTGCAGATCGTCAACCAGAAGGGGCTGCACGCGCGCGCTTCGGCGAAATTCGTGCAGACGGTCGAGCGATTCGATGCCGATGTCCGGGTGTCCCGCTGCGGCGAAACCGTCGGCGGAACCTCGATCATGGGTCTCATGATGCTCGCCGCCTCGCCCGGCACCTCGATCAGGGTCGAGGCGGTCGGCAACGACGCGGCCGGCGTGATCACGGCGCTCGAAGAATTGGTCGGCAGCCGCTTCGGGGAAGAAGACTGAATTTGGACGGGTCGCCGAATTCCACGGCGACATAAAGACATCTTTATATCTTATTGCAGGTTCGCCGCAGCCCTGCTATAGGCGCTGCGCATCCGCTTGGGCGCTCTGCCGGGCGCGATCCCCCAACGATGGAGTCGACAATGACCGCTGCGTCGAAAGCCGCCAAGCATCCTGCCCACGCGAAAGCTGCGGGCGCAGCGGATTATGCGGTGAAGGACATCGGCCTCGCCGAGTGGGGACGCAAGGAACTCGCCATCGCCGAAACGGAGATGCCGGGCCTGATGGCGACGCGCGACGAGTATGGTCCGCTGCAGCCCCTGCGGGGCGCGCGGATCGCCGGTTCGCTGCACATGACGATCCAGACCGCGGTGCTGATCGAAACGCTCAAGGCGCTCGGGGCCGACGTGCGTTGGGCCTCCTGCAACATCTACTCGACCCAGGACCACGCGGCCGCCGCCATCGCGGCCGGCGGAACGCCGGTCTTCGCCGTCAAGGGCGAGTCGCTGAAGGAATACTGGGATTACACCCACCGCATCTTCGAATGGGGAGACGGCGGCGCCCCCAACATGATTCTCGACGACGGCGGCGATGCGACGCTGCTGATTCATCTCGGGATGCAGGCCGAGCAGGATCCGCAGCTGCTGTATCACCCCAACAATGAAGAGGAAGAGGTGCTGTTTGCCGCCATCAAGCAGCGCAACGCCGAGCGTCCGGGCTGGTACGCGGAGATGGCCAAGAGCATCCACGGCGTCACCGAAGAGACGACGACGGGCGTGCACCGCCTCTACCAGATGGAGAAGGACGGGCGGCTGCTCTTCCCCGCCATCAACGTCAATGACAGCGTGACCAAGTCGAAATTCGACAATCTCTACGGCTGCCGCGAAAGTCTGGTCGACGGCATCCGCCGCGGCACCGACGTCATGATGGCGGGCAAGGTGGCGATGGTCGCCGGCTTCGGCGACGTCGGCAAGGGCTCGGCCGCCTCGCTGCGCCAGGCCGGCTGCCGCGTGCTGGTCTCGGAGATCGATCCGATCTGCGCGCTGCAGGCGGCGATGGAAGGCTACGAGGTCGTCACCATGGACGACGCCTCGGCGCGCGCCGACATCTTCGTCACCGCGACCGGCAATGTCGACGTCATCACCGTCGATCACATGCGGCGGATGAAGGATCGCGCCATCGTCTGCAACATCGGACACTTCGATTCCGAGATTCAGGTGCAGGCGTTGCGCAATTTCAAATGGCACAATGTCAAGCCGCAGGTGGATGAGATCGAGTTTCCCGACGGCAAGCGCATCATCCTGCTCTCGGAGGGCAGGCTCGTGAACCTCGGCAACGCGATGGGACATCCGAGCTTCGTGATGTCGTCGTCCTTCACCAACCAGGTGCTGGCGCAGATCGAGCTGTTCACCAACCCGACCAAGTACGAGAAGAAGGTCTACACGCTGCCGAAGCATCTCGACGAGAAGGTCGCGCGGCTGCATCTCGCCAAGATCGGCGTGAAGCTGACGCGCCTGTCGGAAAAGCAGGCGACCTATATCGGCGTGCACGCCGACGGGCCGTTCAAGGCCGACCACTACCGCTACTGCGGCGATCCGCGGAACCGCACGGCTGCTCCGGACCGGTTTCGGCCCGGCCCCCGGCGCCGTGCGCGGCCGAGGCGAGGGCGGCGCCGGTCAAAACGCGCAGCGATCGTAGGATATTTCGACGCCCTCCAGTCCGGGGAAAATGCGCGTCAGTCTGTTCTCGTTGACGATCT
>JAEULX010000012.1 GCA_016793685.1 Bradyrhizobiaceae bacterium | reverse complement strand
CCATGAACCCGGACAAGCTCGCGCCGGGCGAACGCTGCGCCTCCACCTCCAACCGCAATTTCGAAGGCCGCCAGGGCTACAAGGGCCGCACCCATCTCGTCTCGCCGGCGATGGCCGCCGCCGCCGCGATCGCCGGGCGGTTCGTCGATGTGCGGGAATGGAAGCCCTGAGTATCTGACGACGGGCGCGCGGGCGGCGCCGCGCGCTCCAGAGCACCGCGCACACGCTCCGAGCTGAGATTCTTGACCTAAACCAATTCCCACCGCGCCGGGAAATGCTTTAGGCTGGAGGCGTAGCGTCTCCGCGCCCGCGGGGAGGGGAAAATCGCTACAGTCCGGAGCATTTCATATGAACATTCGTCCGCGCCGAAGCGTGCTTTATATGCCGGGCTCGAACGCCCGCGCCCTGGAAAAAGCCAAGGCCCTGCCGGCTGACGCCATCATTCTCGACCTCGAAGACTCGGTTGCGCCCGAGGCCAAGCCCGAGGCGCGCCGCCAGGTGGCGCAGGCCGTCAAGGGCGGAGGCTTCGGCCGCCGCGAGGTCATCATCCGCATCAACGGCATCGGCACGCCCTGGTACAACGAAGACATCAGCGCGGCGATCGCCGCCGGCCCGGATGCGATCCTGGTGCCGAAAGTCTCGACGCCGCAGCGGCTGGAAATCGTCGGCCAGCGCCTGATCGACATGGACGCCGATGCGAAAATCCGCGTCTGGGCGATGATCGAAACCGCGATGTCGCTGTTCAACATTCGCGAACTCGCCGCCGCCGCGCACGAGCCCGAGACGCGGCTCTCGTGCTTCGTCATGGGCACCAACGATCTCGCCAAGGAAACACGGGTGCATCTCGTGCCCGGCCGCGCGCCGATGGTCGGCTGGCTCGCGAACTGCGTGCTGTCCGCGCACACCTACGGGATCGACATCATCGATGGGGTCTACAACAATCTGTCCGACATGGACGGCTTCGTGCGGGAATGCGCGGAGGGGCGCGACCTCGGCTTCGAAGGCAAGACGCTGATCCATCCCAACCAGATCGAGCCGTGCAACCAGGCCTTCTCGCCGCGCGCCGACGAAGTCGCGATGGCGCGCAAGATGATCGAAGCGTTCGACATGCCGGAGAACCAGAGCAAGGGCGTGGTGCAGATCGAGGGCCGCATGGTCGAGCGGCTGCATGCCGAGATGGCCCGCCGCACGGTCGCCATCGCCGACGCGATCGCGGCGCAGTAGCCGAGGCACGGGCCTGCGGGCGACGCGATGCCGGCAAGACGATGCGCATTCGCGCGCGGCGATGCGCATCGTTTTTTCTTGAAGGGGCTCTGACCGTCAGCTCGGCTCCGCCGTCAGCCACTTTTCGATATCGGCCGTCCGCGGCAAGCCTCCCGCATGCATCAGCTTGCCGTCGACGACGACGCCCGGCGTCGCCGCAACCCCGTAAGAAGCGATGGTGGCGTAATCGGTCACCTTCTCGATCATGACCGGAATGCCGAGCCGGTCGGCTTCGGCCTGGACCATGCCGGCCGTGTGCATGCAACGGCTGCAACCGGGTCCCAGCACCTTCACGTTTTTCATGGCGTTTGCCTTCTTGTTCGCGCTTCCTCAATTGAACATCGCGTTGAACAGATAGCCGACCGCGAGAATGCCGACGCCGACCACGCCGATGAACACCGCGATCAGGCGGGCGGTCAGCACCTGGCGCAGAATAATCATCTCCGGCAACGAGAGCGCAATGACCGACATCATAAAGGCGATCACGGTGCCGAGCGGAGCGCCTTTGCCGATCAAGGCCTCGACCACCGGAATAATGCCCGCTGCGTTCGAATACATCGGAATGCCGGCGACCACCGCCGCCGGCACCGACCACCAAGCATCGCGCCCCATGATGGTCGCCATCAGGTCGGACGGCACGTAGCCGTGGATGACGGCGCCGGCCGCAATGCCGATGATGATCCACGGCCATACCCGGCCGACGATGTCCTGCACCGCCGAAAGGCCGGCTTTGACGCGATCGGTCGGTGAGAACTCGCTCGCCGGCGGCGCCGCGGCGCTCGCGCGGATGTCGCGCACCCAGTCCTGCAGCCAGCCTTCGAGCTGCAGGCGGCCGATGACGAAGCCCGAGACGATCGCGACCGCAAGCCCGAAGGCGAGATAGGTCAGCGCCACCTTCCATCCGACCAGACCGAACAGCAGGCCGAGCGCCACCTCGTTGATCATCGGCGCGGCGATCAGAAAAGAGAAGGTGACCCCGAGCGGCACGCCGGCGCTGACGAAGCCGATGAACAGCGGGACCGCCGAGCAGGAGCAGAACGGCGTGACCACGCCAAGCAGCGCCGCAAGCACATTGCCGAGCCCTTCGCGCCGGCCGGCGAGCAGCGCGCGGGTCCGATCCGGGGAAAAGAAACTGCGCACGATGCCCATGCCGAACACGACCAGCGTCAGCAGCATCAGCACTTTCGGCGTGTCGTAGATGAAGAACTCGGCCGACTGGCCGAAATGACTGGCCGGATCGATCGGCAATTGCCGCACCGCCCAACGCGAAAGCGGCGCAAGCTGGCGATAGACGACGACCCAGACGACCAACGCTGCGAGCGCCCCGCCAATCCAGATTGCGGTCGTGCGCTCCTGCTTCCGCTCGGTCGCCGCCCCGACGCTCATGCTGCGCTCCGCCTCCGCGACACGGGTAGCGCCAGCGCCGCATCGATGAAGGCGGCGACGTCGCGGTCGAGATTGGGGGCGCGCCGATAGCGGACCCATTGCGCATCGCGCCGGTCGACGACAAGGCCGACCTGCTTGAGCACGGCCATGTGGCGCGACATGCGCGACTGGCTCGCGCCAAGCGCCCGCATGAGTTCGCAGACGCAGTGCTCGCGCCCATCCCACAGCAGCCGCATGGCGGCGAGGCGAGTCGGTTCGGCCAGGGCCGTGAGAATTTCAATGGCGTCGATCATCGGATTTTTATGCGCTCATGCGCATATGCAGTCAACCGAATTATTGCGCCGCCTCGCGGACCCGTCCTGCGACCAGCGGCCGACGCTCTCTCGTGCTATCCAGACGGGCGACGTGATATCCGCGCCGAACCTGTTCCTGATCGGCCCGATTGCGCCTAGACTTCGCTCATTCGAGCCCACGCCATCTCTCGTTCGCCGTTCCCCGGACGGCGCCGGCAACAACGGACATTCCTATGACCAAAGGCGGTTTTCGCAGCGTTTTCGTCACCGCAAAGGACGGCCTGAAGCTTCACCTGCGCGAATATGGAGAACGGCCGACGCCCGGCCTGCCGATCGTGTGTCTGCCGGGGCTGACGCGGTCGAGCGTCGATTTCCACCCCCTCGCCTACGCGCTCTCGCACGATCCGCAGCGTCCGCGCCGCGTGCTCGCGCTCGATTACCGCGGACGCGGCCGGTCCGATTACGATCCCAATCCGGCCAATTATTCGATCCCGGTCGAACTCGACGACGTGCTGACGGTGCTCACGGCATGCGAGGCCGAGCCCGCCATCATCGTCGGGACTTCGCGCGGCGGCATGATCGCGATGGCGATGGGCGTCGCGCGGCCGACGGCGATAGCCGCCGTAGTGCTCAACGATATCGGCCCGGTCATTGATGTCGCGGGCCTCGTGCGCATCAAGGACTATGTCGGCAAGCTGCCGCAGCCGAAAGACTTTGCCGAGGGCGCCGCCGTCATGCGCGACCTCTTCACCAGCCAGTTCCCCAAGTTCACCGAGAGAGACTGGATCGCCTCCGCGTATCGGACCTGGCGGGAGGAGAACGGAAAGCTCGTACTCACCTACGATCCGGCGCTGGCGAATACGCTCGCCGCGTCCGACGTGAATGCGCCGATGCCGGACCTGTGGCCCCAGTTCGATTCGCTTGCCCATGTGCCGATGCTCATCATCCGCGGCGCGGTTTCCGATCTTCTCTCGCCCCAGACGGTCGCCGAGATGTGCGCGCGGCGACAGCAATGCGACGTGCTGGAAGTTCCGGACCAAGGGCATGCGCCGCTGTTGCTCGAGCCCGAAACGATCGCGCACATCGCCGCATTCATCGACAAGTGCGACGGTCCGATCTGACCGGCGCCGGTCCAAGGCATTTCCAGCAGTCCCCTCCGCGCTGCGAGCGCGGTCGCATGCAGCGGCGGCGAATCGGTTCCCAGCTTCGCCGGAAAACGCTTGCTCGTGCGGCACATCGCAGCGCCCGGCGATGGAACAAGCCCCGCAGACGAGAAGTTGGTCCGGTAGCCAACAAGATGCGGGGAAGATGATGGAAAAAGATACCGCCTCTCGGCTGCGTATTGCGGCTTTGATCTACACCATGACCAACGCCGTGCTGTTCGGGGCCGGCGTGATCACCGTGCTGACGGTGCCGGGCCTGGCGGAAAATGCCGCCTACTGGATCCCCGTGGTGGTCGCCGCGAGTCTCGTCCTGGCCGCGCCCCTGGCGTGGGGAATCGCACCGCGGCTGCGCGCCCGCAACTGGCGCCGCCGGCGCGACCGCGCGATCGGCATGGACCCGGCCGCCGCCCGCGAGGTGTAATCGTCCGGGACGGCCCCGGTTCAATCTTTGGCAACCCAGAACTGGTACATGCCGGCGAACGTATCGGGCCGCTCCTGCTCGAAGGCATGCCAATGATCGAGGTCGATCATTGCGGGATCGTCAGGGAACCGCCGCCGATAGGCCTCGCGCACCTGCTGAGGCAGTTCGAAGCCGATCATGCGCGCGCCCAGAGCAGCGAGCGATTCCTTGATGGCCGGCAAACTCAGGCCCTGCTCCTGCACATGAAAGAGCAGGTCGCGGCATTCGCTCGTG
>JAEULX010000011.1 GCA_016793685.1 Bradyrhizobiaceae bacterium | reverse complement strand
GCGGCCGAGCATCCAGGCATAGGGGCCGCTGCCGGTCATGCGCCGGCCGAAGGTCGTATCGTTCTCCTTGCCGCCGCGCATCTGCCGGATGAGCGAGAACACGTGCTGCTCGCGATCGGGGAAATTGGCGGCGAGCCATTCGCGGAACAGGTCGCGCAGTTCGTGCGACAGGCGCAGCAGCACGTAGCCCGCCCCCTCGACGCCGGCGGCAGCCGCCGCATCGAGAATGCGTTCGATCTCCGCATCGTTGATCGCCGGAATGACGGGGGCGACCATCACGGAGACCGGCACGCCGGCCGCGGCAAGCCCGCGCAAAGCGGCAAGCCGGCGCGGCGGGGTCGGCGCGCGCGGCTCCATCGTCCGCGCGAGCTGCGGATCGAGCGTGGTGACCGAAACGGCGACGCGCACGAGGTTGCGCTGCGCCATGCGCGACAGAATATCGAGGTCGCGCAGGATCAGGTCCGATTTGGTGACAATGCCGACCGGATGGCCGGCCTTGTCCAGCACCTGCAGAATGCGCCGCATCAGCGCATAGCGGCGTTCGATCGGCTGATAGGGATCGGTGTTGGTCCCGATCGCGATGGTGCGCGGCACGTAGTTCGGGGCGGACAACTCCCGTTCGAGCAGTTCGGGGGCGTCCGGCTTCATGAACAGCTTCGATTCGAAGTCGAGGCCGGGCGACAGACCGAGATAGGCATGGGTCGGCCGCGCAAAGCAGTAGACGCAACCGTGCTCGCAGCCGCGATAGGGATTGATCGAGCGGTCGAAGGAAATATCCGGGGAATCGTTGCGTGTGATGACCTTGCGCGCCGTGTCGACCGCAACCGTGGTGGCGAACGGCGGCAGGTCGTCGAGGCTTTGCCAGCCGTCGTCGAAGGCGATGCGGGCGATGGGCTCGAACCGGCCGCTTGCATTCGACTGCGCGCCGCGCCCGCGCCGCCGCTTTGCTTCGATGGAGGAGCCGCGCAAGCCCTCCGCCGGCCCCGCATGGTGCGGTTCCGGCGGAGGCAGGCGGACGGCGGTGGAGGACCTGGCCATGACCATCACCTAACACAGAAACGAACATAACGTGAACAAATATCCGTGAATCCTCCGCAAGCAGGCATTCCGCCCCCGTCAGCCCGGATTTCGCTTTATGGATCGGGGTCGGCCGCCGGTCCCCGGCCGCTGGAAATGCTCACGGCCCCGCGAATGCGCACTCGCATCCGTCCGATGGTGACATTTATATTGCCGGCGTCGTCCACCACCGCGAGGGGTCATGCTGAGCGTCATCATCGCCACCCACAACAGCGAGCGCGCGCTGGTGCACACGCTTGCGATGCTGGTCAGCGCCTCCGTCGCCGGCGTCGTGCGCGACGTGGTGGTCGCCGATGCGGGATCGAGCGATGAGACCGGGCAAATTGCCGATGTCGCCGGCTGCACGCTGCTTGTCTCGGGTGCGCCACTCGCAACGCGGCTGCAGGAAGCCGCCGGGGCGGCGCGCAGCGCCTGGCTGCTCTTCCTGCGGCCGGGCGCCATGCTCGAAGCGACCTGGATCGAGGAAGCGGCCCGCTTTATCACCGACGCCGAGCGGCGCGGCGGCATGGAAATCGCGGCGGTGTTCCGCCCGCAACCGCTGCTCGGCCGCTCGATCGCCGCGCAGGCGCTGACGCTGCTCAGGGAGGCCGTGCGGCGCGTGCCCGATCCCGAGCAGGGCCTCATCATCAGCCGTACGTTCTACGAGTCGCTGGGCCGCCACCGGCTTCAGGCCGGCGATCCGGAGGCCGATTTGTTGCGGCGGATCGGCCGCAGCCGGCTGGCGCGGCTGCGCAGCGGGATCACGCCGTTCGATTCCGACTGACCATCGCCCACGCAAAATTACTTGACTCAGGCAACAAATTATCTGACTTTGTCAAATAATTGATCGCCCGAGCCTTGCCCATGGCCACGCCGCAACTCGCCGAGCGCATCGGCGCCGTCCGCCGGTTCAACCGCTTCTACACCCGGCAGATCGGGCTGTTGCGGGACGGCATGGTCGACACCCGCTTCTCCCTGACCGAGGCGCGCGTGCTCTATGAACTGGGGCAGACCCAGGAGACGACGGCGACGGCGATCGCGGCCGCCCTCGGCCTCGACCACGGCTATCTGAGCCGGCTGCTTGGACGATTCGCCAAGGCGGACCTGATCATCCGCAAGACCTCGCCCGAAGACGGAAGGCAAACGCTGCTCTCGCTCAGCGCCAAAGGCCGCGCCACGTTCCGCCAACTCGATCACGGCTCGGAAAAGCTGGTCGGCGCGCTGCTGGAGGCCATGGCGGAGCCGCGCCAGCAGCAAATGGTCGCGGCAATGCAGACGATCGAACGGTGCCTGGCGCCTGACGCCGCGGGCGCGCCGGCCGTCCTGCTCCGCCCGCACCGAACCGGCGACATGGGCTGGGTGCTGGAGCGGCACGCGGCCTGTTACGGAAACGAATACGGCTGGGGCGGAGCGTTCGAGGCGCTGGCCGCCGAGATCGTCACCAAGTTCCTGCGCGAGTTCGATGCCGCGCGCGAACAGTGCTGGATCGCCGAGCTGGACGGCGCCCGCGCCGGCTCCGTGTTTCTGGTCAAGGGCGGCGAAGACATCGCAAAGCTGCGCCTGCTGCTGGTCGAGCCGCAGGCGCGCGGCCTGGGCATCGGCCGGCGTCTGGTGGACGAGTGCATCCGCTTCGCGCGCGCGGCCCGCTACCGCCGCATCACGCTGTGGACGCAGAGCATCCTCACCGACGCCCGCGCGATCTACGAGCGCGCCGGCTTCCGCATGGTGCGGCAGGAGCCGCATTGCAGCTTCGGCCACGATCTGATCGGCGAGACCTGGGAACTCGACCTCTGACCGGACGGCGGCCTTATCCGTTCGTCCCCGCGAAAGCGGGGACCCGAGCGAGCGGAAAACTCGCCTCTCGGCAATGAGCGGACGCAGGCCGCCCTCGGCGAACTCGCCTAAACCGTCGCGCCGCGCGCCTTGGGCCGGCGCAGATGTTCATCGAGCCGCGGCATCAGCTCGACGAAATTGCACGGCTCGTGGCGATAATCGAGCTGATAGACCAGGATATTGTCCCAGGCGTCCTTGCAGGCGCCCGGCGATCCCGGCAGGCAGAAGATGTAGGTCGAGCGCGCGACTCCCGCGGTCGCCCGCGTCTGGATCGCCGAAGTCCCGATCTTCTCGAAGCTCACCAACAGAAAGAGGGTGGCGAACCCGTCCATCTTTTTTTCGAACAGCGGCTCGACCGCTTCCGGCGTGACATCGCGGCCGGTGAAGCCGGTGCCCCCCGTGGTGATCACCACGTCGATCTCGGGGTCGGCGAGCCAGGCCTCGACGCGGCCGCGGATCGCGGCGACGTCGTCGGGCACGATCGCGCGGTCGGCGACCTCGTGACCGGAATTGACAATACGTTCGGCCAGCGTCGCGCCGGACCTGTCGTCTTCATACATGCGCGTGTCGGACACGGTGAGCACGGCGATTCTCAGCGGCACAAATTGTTTGCTCTCATTCAATTCTGACATGTCCGTCGGTCCTGGAGTGGCGACGCAGGGTCGCAAGAATCAAAGCTTGGCGGTGCGGAATGTGTTGCAGGCCGCGATCGTTCCTTCCTTCAAGCCGGTCTCGAACCAGTGCTGGCGCTGCGCGGAGGTGCCGTGGGTGAAGGAATCGGGCACGACATAGCCGCGCGCCTGCTTCTGCAGCTTGTCGTCGCCGATCGCCGCGGCGGTTTGCAGCGCGGCCTGGATATCGCCCGGCTCGATCACCTTCCAGCGCTCATCGGCCCCATGCGCCCAGACGCCGGCGAAGCAGTCGGCCTGCAACTCGATCTGGACCTGCAGATGATTGGCCTCCGCCTTGGGCAGGCTGCGCTGGATCTCCTGCGCCTTGGGAAGAATGCCGAGCAGGTTCTGCACGTGATGGCCGACTTCGTGGGCGATCACGTAAGCCTGCGCGAACTGGCATGACTTGGAGCCAACCTGGCAGCCGCGGAAGCGTTGTTCGATCTCGCGGAAGAACGACGTGTCGAGATAGACCTTGCGGTCGGCGGGACAATAGAACGGTCCCATCGCCTTCTGCGCGACCCCGCCGCATTTCTGATCCGTCACGTCGCGATAGAGCACGAGAACCGGCCCGCGATACTGCTTGCCGGCTTTGGTGAAAATCTCTTTCCATTGGACATCGGCGCTGCCGAGCACCTTGGAGACGAATTGCCCCATCTGGTCGTCAGGCTGGCCGGTGCGGCGCGACTGACCGGACGGTTGGGAATGCTGCGTTTGCGAGCCGCCGCCCGACATCATTTCGGCGCCGCCGATGAGCAGCCGCGGATCGATGCCGAGCGCCCAGCCAATCAGCCCGAGCACGACGATTGTCCCGACCCCCAGGCCGCCGCCGCCGATCGGGCCGAACCCGCCTCGAGCGCCGTCCTCGCCACGGCGATCCTCGACGTTGTCGCTGCCCGGCAGATTTTCCCAACGCATCGCGTTTGCTCCGTCGCTTCGCCTCGCCGCGCGCAGTCGCGCCGCAAAAAATGCGCCCTGTCGCGGGGCAGACCGCGCACCCGGCGATAAGACGCGCAGGGAATATGGGCGCAAAAAGAATAGGCCGCTAGTGCTGCGCGATTAAGCGCATTTTTACTTTGGCCGGGCATATTCCGGGTCGTCGGATGTAGGTATTGCGTCGCCGATCGCGTCGCCTGAGTTTGAGTAGCGTAAATGGGTGCAACGCGTCGCGGGGCGTCCAGTGGGACGCCCCGCTTAACTTCGAGCCAGGCCTCTTGCTTCCGTGTCGTCATCGGCGACTGCATCGCCGAGTTAGCGAAGCTCCCGGCGTCTTCCGTCGATCTCGTCTTCGCCGATCCGCCCTATAATCTGCAGCTCCGCGGCGACCTCAAGCGGCCCGACGATTCCCATGTCGACGCCGTCGACGACGCCTGGGACAAGTTCGAAAGCTTCGCCGCCTACGATGATTTCACGCGCGCCTGGCTGATGGCGTGCCGTCGCGTCATGAAGCCCTCGGCGACGCTGTGGGTGATCGGCTCCTATCACAACATCTTCCGCGTCGGCACGGCGCTCCAGGACGCCGGTTTCTGGATTCTTAACGACGTGGTCTGGCGCAAGTCGAACCCGATGCCGAATTTCCGCGGGCGGCGCTTCACCAATGCGCATGAGACCCTGATCTGGGCGGCGCGCGAGGCGAACGCAAAGGGCTATACGTTCAACTACGAAGCGCTGAAGGCCGGCAACGAGGATGTCCAGATGCGCTCGGACTGGACCTTCGCGCTGTGCACGGGTGAGGAGCGCCTCAAGACCGCGGCCGGAAAGAAGCTCCACCCCACGCAAAAGCCCGAGGCGCTGCTGTCGCGCATCATCCTTGCGTCATCGCGGCCCGACGACCTCGTCCTCGACCCGTTCTGCGGCACCGGCACGACCGGAGCTGCGGCGAAGCGTCTCGGCCGGCGGTTCATCGGCGTCGAGCGGGCGAGCGACTACGCGCGCGCCGCGGAAGCGCGCATCGCCGCAATCGAGCCGCTGCCGCCGGCGACGCTGGCCTCCTTCCAGACCGCGCGCGACGCTCCGCGCGTGCCGTTCGCAACGCTGGTCGAACGCGGGCTCGTCGCGCCCGGCGCCAAGCTCGTCGACGCCAAGCGCAAGGTGAAGGCGCTGGTGCGGCCCGACGGCGCGATCGCGCTGGGCGAAAACGTCGGCTCGATCCATCGCATCGGCGCGCTCGCCCAGGGCCTCGACGCATGCAACGGCTGGACCTTCTGGCACGTCGAAACGCCCGGCGGCCTCACCTCGATCGATGCGCTCCGCGCCGAGGTGCGGGCGGAAATGGGGTGAGTTCGCCGCCTCCGTCCCCCGTATTTGCCACGCCGCTTTCCTGAACAGCATCGGCATGCGCGATCACCTTGCGCATGAGAGTGGGCAGCGCTTCGCCATCGAGGCCGGCGCGGGCGA
>JAEULX010000266.1 GCA_016793685.1 Bradyrhizobiaceae bacterium | reverse complement strand
ATATGCGGCCCGCCGCAGTCGCATTCCCGACAAAATTTCGATAATGCTTGCGACCGATCCACATTGTCTGTATGTGGCGCGATGACGTTTTGCGGTGGGGGGCCGGTCCGCCGCGCAACTACGGACCAACGGAGCGGGAAGTCGGCGCGACAAGCCGGACTCGTCCGAGCGTTCCCTAGCTGGAGGTTTCATGCGAACAGCGAAATCCGCTGGCGCGTTCGCACTCGCTATCGTGTGCGTCTCGTTGGTGTCGGCCGAAGTCATGCGCAAGGCCGTCGGTTTGCAGATTGCGCCCCCTGTGCAGCAAAATGCGTCGCCCGCGCAATCGGCGGACGCAACGAACGGAATGCGCGTGCGCTCGCTTGCCGACGAGCCGGGCAGGGCGATTGCAGCCGTGCAGGATGGGCGCGCCGCCGCGGAAGCCTCAAAAGCCGAGGGCCCGCTCGTTGCGCTCGTGATCGGCAACGCCGCCTATCCCGACGACGGGGCCGCGCTCGCGCAGCCGCTCAACGACGCCCGCGCGCTCGCCGGCGAATTGCGCGCGCGCGGATTCGATGTCGAGCTCGGCGAGGATTTATCCAAGCAGGGCATGGATCAGGCGATCGAACGGTTCGAGGCCAAGATCACCCCGGGCGCGACCGCGCTCCTGTTCTACAGCGGCTATGGCGTGCAGGCCGGGCGGGAAAGCTACCTTCTGCCGGTGAATGCGCAGATCTGGCGTGCCGAGGACGTGCGGCGCGACGGCGTCGCGCTCGAACCACTGGTCGCCGAACTGAATGCGCGCGGGGCGAAGCGCAAGCTGGTCATCGTCGATGCTGCGCGGCGCAATCCCTTCGAGCGCAGGCTGCGCGGCTTTTCCTCGGGGCTCGCGCCGATCGCGGCGCCCGAGGGCACGCTGGTGCTCTACGGCGTCGCGCCGGGCAAGGTCGCAGCCGACACGCAGGCGCCTAACAGCCTCCTGGTCAACGAACTGCTCGGCCAGCTGCGCGGCTCGAACGGCTCTGCCGAGGACATCTTCAATCGCACCCGCGTGACGGTGGCGCGCGCCTCGAACGGCGAACAGGTGCCCGCCGTGTTCTCCGCGCTGGTCGACGACTTCTACTTCGCGCCGCCGGCAAGCGAGCCGTCGAAGAAGCCGGCCAAGCGCCAAAGCATGCGCTGAGCGCCAAAGCATGCGCTGAGCGCCAAAGCATGCGCTGACGCCGGCATTCTCCGGCGATTTGACAGCCGGCTCACGTGACCGGTTCGGTCGTCATTGCCGGGCTTGACCCGGCAATGCATCTTGTCCAGCCGGTGAAATGATCACCAGGTCAGGCGCGGCTCACCCCAGGTTCAGCTCGGTGAAGAAGTCATTCCCCTTGTCGTCGGTGACGATGAAGGCGGGGAAGTTCTCCACCTCGATGCGCCAGATCGCCTCCATGCCGAGCTCGGGATATTCGATGCATTCGACCTTCTTGATGCAGTGCTCGGCGAGATTGGCCGCCGCGCCGCCGATCGAGGCGAGATAGAAGCCGCCGTGCTTCTTGCAGGCCTCGCGCACCGCCGCGGAGCGGTTGCCCTTCGCCACCATCACCATCGAGCCGCCGAGCGCCTGGAAGTCGTTCACGAAGGAGTCCATGCGCCCCGCGGTGGTGGGGCCGAACGAGCCCGACGCATAGCCGTCGGGAGTCTTCGCCGGTCCCGCGTAGTAGACGGGATGGTTGAGGAAGTAGTCGGGAAGGCCCTGGCCGCTTTCGACGCGTTCGCGCAGCTTGGCGTGCGCGAGATCGCGCGCGACGATCATCGGGCCCGACAGCGACAGCCGCGTCTTGATCGGGTGCCTGGTCAGTTCCGCGATGATGTCCTTCATCGGCCGGTTGAGGTCGACCTTCACGACGGTGCCGCCGAGCTGCGCTTCGTTCACCTCCGGCAGATATTGCGCCGGGTGGCGCTCCAGCTCCTCGATGTAGACGCCGTCGCGGGTGATCTTGCCCAGCGCCTGGCGGTCGGCCGAGCACGACACGCCGATCCCGATCGGCAGCGACGCGCCGTGGCGTGGCAGCCGCACCACGCGCACGTCATGGCAAAAATACTTGCCGCCGAACTGGGCGCCGACGCCGGACGCCTGCGTCATCTTGTGGACTTCGGCCTCCAGTTCGAGATCGCGGAACGCATGGCCGTCGATCGATCCTTGCGTCGGCAGGCCGTCGAGATACTTCACCGAGGCGAGCTTCACCGTCTTCATGGTGAGTTCGGCGGACGTGCCGCCGATCACGATGGCGAGGTGATAGGGCGGGCAGGCGGCGGTGCCGAGGGTGAGGATCTTTTCCTTGAGGAAGGCGAGGATGCGGTCGCGCGTGAGCATCGACGGCGTCCCCTGATAGAGGAACGACTTGTTGGCCGAGCCGCCGCCCTTGGCGATGAACAGAAACTTGTAGGCCTGGTCGTAGTCGCCCGCGCCCTCGGCGTAGAGTTCGATCTGGCCGGGAAGGTTGTTCTTGGTGTTGGCCTCCTCGAAAGTGGAGAGGGGAGCGAGCTGCGAATAGCGCAGGTTCCGTTTGAAATACGCGTCGCGCGCGCCTTCGGCGAGGGCCGCTTCGTCCTCGCCCTCGGTCCACACCAGGCGTCCCTTCTTGCCCATGACGATGGCGGTGCCGGTGTCCTGGCACATCGGCAGCACGCCGCCGGCGGCGATGTTGGCGTTCTTGAGGAAATCATAGGCGACGAAGCGGTCGTTATCCGACGCCTCCGGGTCGTCGATGATCTTGCGCAGCTGCTTGAGATGCGCGGGACGCAGGAAATGGTTGATGTCCGTGAACGCGGTTTCCGCCAGGAGCCGCAGCGCCTCGCGATCGACGACGAGGAACTCCTTGCCGAACGCTTTTTCCACGCGCACGCCCTCGGCCGTCAGCTTGCGGTACGGCGTCGTGTCTTTGGCCAGCGGAAACAGCGGGTTATGTTGATAGGGCGGGAGGGTAGGCGGGGTCACAGGGGCGTTCATGGGAGGGGTCCTGGCCTGGGGTCTTCTTTAGAAGCTTGCGACTTTATAGGACGTTTGCGCCGGCCTGGGAAAGCCACGATGCGCCGCTTGTTTGTGGCGGAGGCGGCGAGCGGGGGGCTACCCCGAGAAGACCCCGTCGATCACTGCGCGAGGCCCAGAACCACAAGCAATGCGAGGTCGAGACGGGCGGTCTGGTCGGGATCGAGCCGTCCGACCGATCCGCGCACGCGGTCACGGCGAAGCGCCGTGATC
>JAEULX010000221.1 GCA_016793685.1 Bradyrhizobiaceae bacterium | reverse complement strand
CTGCTCGATGCGGTGACGGTTGCCCCGGGAGGGACGGCGTCGGCGAGCGGCCGGCTGTTCGCCGGCGCCAAGGAAGTGAGCGTCGTCGACAATTACGACCGGACGCTTCACCTCAACCGGTTCGAACTGCTGATCGACTGGGGATGGTTCTATTTCATCACCAAGCCGATGTTCATGGTGATCGATTTCTTCTTCCGCTGGACCCACAATTTCGGCGTCGCCATCCTCATCGTCACCGTGCTCGTCAAGGCGGTGTTCTTCCCGCTCGCCAACAAGTCCTATGCGTCGATGGCGAAGATGAAGGCCGTGCAGCCGCAGATGGCGGTGATCAAGGAACGGTGGCCGGACGACAAGATCAAACAGCAACAGGAACTGATGGAGTTATACAAGCGCGAGAAGATCAATCCGATCGCCGGCTGTCTGCCGATGGTGATCCAGATTCCGGTCTTCTTCGCGCTCTATAAAGTGCTGTTCGTCACCATCGAGATGCGCCACGCGCCGTTTTTCGGCTGGATCAGGGACCTGTCCGCGCCCGATCCGACCAACGTGTTCAACCTGTTCGGGCTTTTGCCGTTCGACCCCACGCTCCTCCCGGTGGTCGGCTCGTTCCTGCATATCGGCCTGTGGCCGCTGATCATGGGCGTGACGATGTGGGTGCAGATGAAGCTCAACCCGGCGCCGCCCGACCCGACGCAGAAGATGATCTTCGATTGGATGCCGGTGATCTTCACCTTCATGCTGGCGAGTTTCGCCGCCGGACTGGTGATCTACTGGGCGTGGAACAACACGCTTTCGGTGCTCCAGCAATCGGTGATCATGCGCCGCAACGGCGCCAAGATCGAACTATGGGACAACATCAAGTCCTTTCTTCCCAAGCGCAAGGCGTGATCGGCGCCGGATTGGCGATCGGGAGTGAGGAAGCCTGCTCATGCCCGCGCCGTCGTTCAGTCCCAAGGAAATCGCCGAAGGGCGCCGGCTGTTCGCCGGCGAGTGGCGCTTTGTTTACGCGGCCGGCTCGGTCGGCTCCCTGCCGCCGCAGCGCGGCGTCGAGGTGGCGTTCGCCGGCCGATCGAATGTCGGCAAGTCGAGCCTCGTCAATGCGCTGACCGGCCGCAATGGGCTGGCGCGCATCTCGCACACGCCGGGCCGCACGCAGGAGCTGAACTTCTTTTCGGTGGGCGACCGCTGGAAGCTCGTCGACATGCCCGGCTACGGTTACGCCGCCGCGGCGAAGACCAAAGTCGCCGCCTGGACCGAGTTGATTCGCGCGTATTTGCGCGGCCGCGCCAATCTCGGACGCGTCTATGTGCTGGTCGACGCGCGGCATGGCATCAAGGCGCCCGACGAAGCGGTGTTCGATCTTCTCGACGAAGCGGCGGTGAGCTACCAAGTCGTTCTGACCAAGGCCGATCAGGTCACAGGCGAAGCGCTGGCACAGGTTCTCGACACGACCGCCGCGGCGCTCGCCAAGCGGAAGGCGGCGTATCCCGAGGTGCTCGCGACCTCGGCGCGCGACCGCTCCGGCATAGTCGAGCTGCGCGCGGCCGTGGCGAAACTGGTGGCCGAGCGCGGCTAACGGGGGTGAACATGGCGACGGCACTGCTGGTCGTTCTGGCGGCGTTGATGGGCGCCGGCGGGGTTGTCCTCGCCGCCGCCTCGGCCCATGCGGTCCCGAATGCAGGGCTCGACAGCGCGGGACACATGCTGTCGCTGCATGCGGCGGCCGTGCTGGGCGGCGCCGCCATACTCAATGCGGGCCTGGTCTGGCGTCCGCTCGGCGCGATCGCACTGTTCGGCCTGGTGCTCGGCGCGCTTCTGTTCGCAGGCGACATTGCGCTGCGCGCGTTTGCCGGTCATCGGCTCTTCCCCATGGCGGCCCCCACCGGCGGCAGCATCATGATTTTGAGCTGGCTCGCCTTCGCGGTGGCGGGGGCCGTTGGCGTGTTGCGCGGCGCCTGAAGCATTTTTTCAGCGGCGCGAAACCGGTGGCAGCAGAAAAGGCACCTGCCAAGGAATGAGCGGAAATGCTTTTCTGCCAGAACGAAATCTGTTGTGGACGGCGCCGCCGTCTCTGCGCCGATTCCCCTGTGCCGTAAAATGCTCTAAAAGCGCCCGGAAGACTGCGCCCCGGAGCAGGTCTGCTCGTTCGATTTTCCCCGTCAAAGTCCCGCAAGGATCGTGACATGTCCGTCGCCCCGCACGAAATCGCTCGCGTTCTGATCGAGGCGCTGCCGCACATGCAGCTCTACGACGAAGAGATCGTCGTGGTGAAATACGGCGGACACGCCATGGGCGACGAGAAGGCCGCCCGCGCCTTTGCGCGCGACGTCGTGCTGCTCGAGCAGACCGCGATCAATCCCGTGGTGGTGCACGGCGGCGGCCCGCAGATCGGCGACATGCTCAAACGGCTCGGGATCAAGTCCGAGTTCGCCGCGGGCCTGCGCGTCACCGACGCCGCCACCATCGAGATCGTGGAAATGGTGCTCGCCGGCTCGATCAACAAGCAGATCGTCGGATACATCAACGAGGCGGGCGGCAAGGCGATCGGCTTGTGCGGCAAGGACGGCAATATGGTGCTCGCGCGCAAGATCGGCCGCACCATGGCCGATCCCGACTCCGCCATCGAAAAGATCGTCGATCTCGGGTTCGTGGGCGAGCCGGACAAGGTCGACATCACGGTCCTGAACCAGATTCTCGGCCGCGAATTGATCCCGGTGCTGGCGCCCGTCGCGGCGGCGGCTTCCGGCGGCACCTACAACGTCAATGCCGACACCTTTGCCGGGGCGATTGCCGGAGCGCTCAAAGCCAAGCGCCTGTTGCTGTTGACCGACGTGCCCGGCGTGCTCGACCGCTCGCAAACGCTGATCAAGGAACTGTCGGTTGCGGAAGCGCGGCGGCTGATCGCCGACGGCACCATTTCCGGCGGAATGATCCCGAAGGTCGAAACCTGCATCTACGCGCTCGAGGCCGGCGTCGAAGGCGTCGTCATCCTCGACGGCAAGGTCGAGCACGCGGTTCTGCTCGAACTCCTCACCGACCACGGCGCGGGAACCTTGATCCGGCGCTAGGCGAAATCCGTTTCGGCGAGCGGGGGCGAATTGGAGCGTCCGATGCGCAAAGCTTTGCTGGTGGGGTTGGCCCTGGTCGCCGGTTGGATGCCGCTCGGCAATCCGGCGGCGGTCGATCGCGCCGCCGCGGAAACGGCGAGCGCCGGCATGCCGTCGGACGAGCGCCTCGACGCGCTGCTCGCCGCGCATGATTGGACCGGCCTTGCCAACGCGCTTGCGCACGCGAGGAGCGGCGACGAGGCCGGCCGACGGCTGGATTGGTTGAGCGCCAAGCTCGTCGCCGGAGGCGGCGCACTTCTTGGATTTCTGTATTCGCGCGATCTCTGGAGCGCCGGACAGCAGGTCAAGTCGAGCGATCCCATGAGCGATCTGCGGGTCACCGCAGGCCTGTTCACCCTGTACACGTTTGCGCTCATCGCCATCGACGGCGCCAAATGCGAGGACCGGTCCGCCCCTTCGCACCGGGCGGATCAACTCCTGGAAACCAACCGTCCCATCCTGCAGTTCCTCCGGGCGCAACCCGCCAAGGTGAAGGCGAAGGTCGTCGATCTTGCCCTGACGATCGAGCGCAAGACCGCGCCGCTCAGGAAGGATGACGACTTTCTCTGTCGCGACGGCCTGGATCAGATTTTAGCGGGCCTGGAAGGCGGGCAGGTCAAGGACGTAACGCCGCCCGGGGGCGGCTCGGGCAAGAGCTATGAAGTCAGCGCTCCGCCCGGTTACGCCCCGAAGTTCCTCCCGCCGAGCGCGTACGTGCCCGAGCAGTTCAAGGCGCGGGAGGCGATGCGCGCAAATCTCCAGAAGCTGATCGACTGACCACAGACACCGGCCGCCCCGATACGGACAGGTTGCCCGCTCCAGCGTAGATGCGGGCTTCAAACAAAATGCCCGGCCGCACGAGCGCCCGGGCATTGGAAGCAAGCGAAATCCGCTCTGGTCTAACGCAGCATCATGCCTCGCTGCGCGCCTCGATCACGTCCTCCAGCGTCTTCAGGCCGGTGCGGGGCGTGTTGACCAGCACCGCCATGTTGCCGGGCTTGTGGAGGTTCTTCCACATCATGTAGTGCGCTTTCGGAATCTGGTCCCAGGTGAAGACCTCGCTCATGCAGGGGTCGATCCGCTGGTCGAGCACGAACTGGTTCGCCGCCGAGGCCTGCTTGAGGTGCGCGAAGTGCGAGCCCTGAATGCGCTTTTGCCGCATCCACACGTAGCGGGCGTCGAAGGTGATGTTGTAACCCGAGGTGCCGGCGCAGAACACCACCATACCGCCGCGCTTCACCACCAGCGTGGAGACCGGAAACGTGGCCTCGCCGGGATGTTCGAAGACGAGGTCGACGTCCTTTTTGCCGGTGATGTCCCAGATCGCCTTGCCGAACTTGCGCGCCTCCTTGGTCCAGGCGTCGTATTCCGGCGTGTTGACCGTCGGCAACTGGCCCCAGCATTTGAAGTCTTTGCGGTTGATCACGCCCTTGGCGCCGAGGTCGAGCACATATTGCCGCTTCGACTCATCGGAAATCACGCCGATCGCGTTGGCGCCCGCCGCGGCGCAGAGCTGAACGCCGAACACGCCGAGCCCGCCGGAAGCGCCCCACACCAGCACGTTATCGCTCGGCTTGAGCGTATGCGGCGGGTGCCCGAACAGCATGCGATAGGCCGTTGCGAGCGTGAGCACGTAGCAGGCCGATTCTTCCCAGGTGAGGTGGGTTGGCTTTTTCATGAGCTGGCGCGATTGCACCCGGCAGAACTGCGCGAAGGAGCCGTCCGGCGTCTCATAGCCCCAGATCTTCTGCGAGGGCGAGAACATCGGGTCGCCGCCGTTGCATTCCTCGTCGTCGCCATCGTCCTGATTGCAGTGGACGATGACCTCGTCGCCGACCTTCCAGCGATGCACCTTGCTGCCGACGGCCCAGACGATGCCGGAGGCGTCGGAGCCGGCGATGTGGTAGGGGTTCTTGTGGACGTCGAGCACGGACACCGGAATACCGAGGCCGGCCCAGACGCCATTGTAGTTGACCCCGCCGGCCATGACGTAGACGAGCACGTCTTCGTCGCCAATCTCCCATGTCGGAAGGACCTCGAGCAGCATCGAGCTCTCCGGCGGGCCATGGCGCTCCTTACGAATAGCCCAGGCATGCATTTTCGCCGGGACATGGCCCAGCGGGGGGACTTCCCCCATGTCGTACAAGTCCTTCTTTTCTTCGGGAGTTTGAAGCTTGGTGACAGCCGACATAGCGACCCTCCGGTCGATTCCAACAGCAATGGCGCGCTGAACCAATCTGCCCCAGCGCGTAATGCATCGCAATGAGATCGCCGGAATATAATCAGCCCGCCAACGGCGAAACTTTGCGAAATATCATCTTTTATCGCCGCTCGCCGGCTATTGAAGAGCAAGTGCGATGTCGGCGCGTTGCTTGGCTTTGACGGGCGCTTTTGCGGATGTGCGCATCTGCGGCCGCGCGCCAAGGCGTTTGTCGGCGTTGCGCGAGAAAAGATGGTTGCGGCGACGCGGGCTTCCGCTATCGTATTTTGCACTGCGCAACAATCGAGTTCGCGGGTTCCTGCGCTGAGGGGAAGGATATGGGGCTGATCGTCTGGCTGATCGTCGGTGCTGTCGCAGGTTGGCTCGCCGGCCTGATCGTGCGGGGCTACGGCTTCGGCATCCTAGGCAACATCGTCGTCGGCATCGTCGGCGCACTTATCGCCGGTTGGCTGCTTCCCAGGCTTGGCATCGTGGTCGGGGGCGGGACGATCGGCGAAATCATCAACGCGGTTATTGGCGCCGTCATCCTCTTGCTGATCATTGGCTTGATCCGACGGTAGAAAAAAGCTGAAGGGACGCACCCATGCGTGACAAACCCTGGATCATTCGGACGTATGCGGGCCATTCGACGGCAAAAGAGTCGAACGCGCTCTACCGCAAGAACCTGGCGAAGGGGCAGACCGGCCTGTCGGTCGCCTTCGATCTTCCGACCCAGACCGGCTACGACTCCGACCATGTTCTCGCCCGTGGGGAAGTCGGCAAGGTCGGTGTCGCGATCTCCCATCTCGGCGACATGCGGTCCCTGTTCGAGGGCATTCCGCTCGACGCGATGAACACGTCGATGACCATCAACGCGACGGCCGCCTGGCTGCTCGCCCTCTACATTGCGGTCGCCGACGAGCAGGGAGTTCCCCGCGAGAAGCTCCAGGGAACGACCCAGAACGACATTATCAAGGAATACCTCTCGCGCGGCACCTATGTGTTTCCGCCCGGTCCTTCCATGCGGCTGATCAAGGACGTGATCCTGTTCACGACCAAGGAAGCGCCGAAGTGGAACCCGATGAATGTCTGCTCCTATCACCTGCAAGAGGCGGGCGCGACGCCGGTGCAGGAGCTTGCTTATGCCTTGGCGACCGGGGTCGCCGTGCTCGACGCGGTCAAGGCGTCCGGCGCGGTCGAGGGCAAGGACTTCGCCGAGTGCGCGGGGCGCATCTCGTTCTTCGTCAACGCCGGCATGCGGTTCATCACCGAAATCTGCAAGATGCGGGCATTCGTCGATCTGTGGGACGAGATCCTGGCGCAGCGCTACGGCGTGAACGATCCCAAGCAGCGGCTGTTCCGTTACGGCGTGCAGGTGAATTCGCTCGGGCTCACCGAACAGCAGCCGGAAAACAATGTCTACCGCATCTTCCTGCAGATGCTGGCGGTGACGCTGTCGAAAAAGGCGCGCGCGCGCGCCGTGCAGTTGCCGGCGTGGAACGAAGCGCTCGGCCTGCCGCGGCCGTGGGACCAGCAATGGTCGCTGCGCGCCCAGCAGATCCTCGCCTATGAGAGCGACTTGCTCGACTATGGCGATATTTTCGACGGTTCGGTCGCAATCGCAAAAAAGGTCGAGGAGTTGAAGGTCGAAGCGCGGGACGAGCTTCGGCGCATTCTCGAAATGGGCGGCGCGGTCGAAGCCGTGGAGACCGGCTATCTCAAGGCCCAGCTCGTCGAAAGCAACTCCCGCCGCGTCGACGAGATCGAGTTGGGCGAGCGCACCGTGGTGGGCGTCAACAAATTCATCGAAACCGAGCCGTCGCCGCTGCCGACCGGGGAAGGGTCGATCATCACCATCCCGCCCGAGGTCGAGCAGAACCAGATCGCCAATCTGCAGGCCTGGCGCGCCGCCCGCGACGCGGCCGCCGTGGACCAGGCGCTGA
>JAEULX010000205.1 GCA_016793685.1 Bradyrhizobiaceae bacterium | reverse complement strand
CACGAGGTGATGCAGCTTGAGCATGTAGATGTAGCCGACCGTCACTTTGCGATCGAACTCATCGCCGGTGCGCCCGTCGTACAGGTTGACCTGTCCGGAATGGTCGAATCCGGCCAGTTCGAGCATGGCCTCGATGTCTTTTTCCTTGGCGCCGTCGAACACCGGGGTCGCGATCGGCACGCCGTGCCGCAGGTTTTCGCCCAGTTCGACCAGTTCTCCCTCGCCGAGCGAGCGGATGGTCTCGTCCTCGCCGTAGACCTTCTTCAGCGTCTCCTTGAGCGGCTTCAGATCGCTGCGCCCGTAATAGGCGTCGACCGCCTGACCGATGCGGCGTCCGAGGCCGGCGCAGGCCCAGCCGAGATGCGTCTCGAGAATCTGCCCGACATTCATCCGGCTCGGCACCCCGAGCGGATTGAGCACGATGTCCACCGGCGTCCCGTCGGAGAGGAACGGCATGTCCTCGACCGGCACGATCTTCGAAACCACGCCCTTGTTGCCGTGGCGGCCGGCCATCTTGTCGCCGGGCTGAATCTTGCGCTTCACCGCGACGAAGACCTTGACCATCTTCATCACGCCGGGCGGCAGCTCGTCGCCGCGCTGCAGCTTCTCGACCTTGTCGAGGAACCGCTGCTCGAGGCCCTTCTTGCTCTCCTCGTACTGCTTCCGGATCGCTTCGATCTCGGCCATCAGCTTGTCGTTGGAGGAGGCGAACTGCCACCACTGCGAGCGCGGATACTCCTCCAGCACCGCGCGGGTGATCTTCGAATCCTTCTTGAAGCCCTTCGGCCCGGCGACGCCGGTGCGATTCTCCAAGAGCTCGGCAAGACGGCCGTAGACGTTGCGATCGAGGATCGCCTGCTCGTCGTCGCGGTCCTTGGCGAGCCGCTCGATCTCCTCGCGTTCGATCGCGAGCGCGCGCTCGTCCTTCTCGACGCCGTGCCGGTTGAACACGCGCACCTCGACCACCGTGCCCTGCACGCCGGGGGGCACCCGGAGCGAGGTGTCGCGCACGTCCGACGCCTTTTCGCCGAAGATCGCCCGCAGCAGCTTCTCTTCCGGCGTCATCGGGCTTTCGCCCTTCGGCGTGATCTTGCCGACCAGGATGTCGCCGGCGTGGACCTCGGCGCCGATATAGACGATGCCCGCCTCGTCGAGGTTCTTCAGCGCCTCTTCCGAGACGTTGGGGATGTCGCGCGTGATTTCTTCCGGGCCGAGCTTGGTGTCGCGCGCCATCACCTCGAATTCTTCGATGTGGACCGAGGTGAAGACGTCGTCCTTGACGATGCGCTCGGAGAGCAGGATCGAGTCCTCGAAGTTGTAGCCGTTCCACGGCATGAAGGCGACGAGCACGTTGCGCCCGAGCGCGAGCTCGCCGAGATCGGTCGAAGGACCGTCGGCGATGATGTCGCCCTTGGCGACCGAGTCGCCGACCTTCACCAGCGGCCGCTGGTTGATGCACGTGTTCTGGTTCGAGCGCTGGAACTTCTGCAGCCGGTAGATGTCGACGCCCGACTTGGTCGGGTCGAGTTCCTCGGTCGCCCGGATCACGATGCGGGTCGCGTCCACCTGGTCGACGATGCCGGTGCGGCGCGCCGCGATCGCCGCGCCCGAATCGCGCGCGACCACGCCCTCCATGCCGGTGCCGACATAGGGCGCCTCGCTGCGCACCAAGGGCACCGCCTGCCGCTGCATGTTCGATCCCATCAGCGCGCGGTTGGCGTCGTCGTTCTCCAGGAACGGGATGAGCGCGGCGGCGACCGAGACGAGCTGCTTGGGCGAGACGTCCATGTAATCGACCTTGTCGGGCGCGATCATGAGGACGTCGCCGGCATGCCGGCACACGATAAGGTCTTCGGCGAAGCGGCCGCGGGCGTCGACCGGCTGATTCGCCTGGGCGACGTAATAGCGTCCCTCCTCCATCGCGGAGAGGTAGACGACCTCGTCGGTCACCCGCCCCTCCTTCACCTTGCGGTAGGGCGTTTCGACGAAGCCGTACTTGTTGACCCGCGCATAGGTCGCAAGCGAGTTGATGAGGCCGATATTCGGCCCTTCCGGCGTCTCGATCGGGCAGATGCGCCCATAGTGCGTCGGATGCACGTCGCGCACCTCGAAGCCGGCCCGCTCGCGCGTGAGCCCGCCCGGCCCGAGCGCCGACAGGCGCCGCTTGTGGGTGATCTCCGACAGCGGGTTGGTCTGGTCCATGAACTGCGAGAGCTGGGACGAGCCGAAGAACTCGCGCACCGCCGCTGCCGCCGGCTTGGCGTTGATCAGGTCCTGCGGCATCACGGTGCCGATGTCGACCGAGGACATGCGCTCCTTGATGGCGCGCTCCATGCGCAGGAGGCCGATGCGGTACTGGTTCTCCATCAATTCGCCGACCGAGCGCACGCGGCGATTGCCGAGATGGTCGATGTCGTCGATCACGCCCTTGCCGTCGCGCAGATCGACCAGCGTGCGGATGACGCCGATAATGTCGTCCTTGCGCAGAATGCGCACGGTGTCCGGACATTCGAGGTCGAGCCGCATGTTCATCTTGACCCGCCCGACCGCCGAGAGGTCGTAGCGCTCCGCGTCGAAGAACAGCGAGTCGAACATGGACTGCGCCGTCTCGATCGTCGGCGGCTCGCCCGGCCGCATGACGCGATAGATGTCGAACAGCGCTTCCTCGCGGCGCATGTTCTTGTCGACCGCGAGCGTATTGCGGATATACGCGCCGATATTGACGTGGTCGATGTCGAGGACCGGCACGTCCTTGTAGCCGACCTCGGCGAGCAGCTTCAGCCCCTTCTCGGTGATCTCCTCGCCCGCCTCGAGATAGATTTCGCCGGTCTTGGCGTTGACGAGGTCCTCGGCGATGTAGCGGCCGACCAGTTCCTCGTCGGTCATGCGCAGCGCCTTCAGCCCCTTCTCCTGGAGCTGGCGCGCCTGGCGCACGGTGATCTTCTTGCCCGCCTCGACCACCACCTTGCCGCTGTCGGCGTCGACGAGATCGTTGACGGCCTTGTAGCCCTTGAAGCGGTTGGCGTCGAACGGCACCCGCCAGCCGTCCTTGGTCCGCTTGTAGATGACCTGCTTGTAGAAGGTGTTGAGGATCTCCTCGCCGTCCATGCCGAGGGCGTAGAGCAGCGACGTCACCGGAATCTTGCGGCGCCGGTCGATGCGCGCATAGACGATGTCCTTGGCGTCGAACTCGATGTCGAGCCAGGAGCCGCGATAGGGAATGATGCGGGCGGCGAACAGGAGCTTGCCCGAGGAATGGGTCTTGCCCTTGTCGTGATCGAAGAAGACGCCCGGCGAGCGGTGCATCTGCGAGACGATCACCCGTTCGGTGCCGTTGACGACGAAGGTGCCGTTGTTGGTCATGAGCGGGATGTCGCCCATGTAGACGTCCTGCTCCTTGATGTCCTTGACCGAGCGCGCCCCGGTCTCCTCGTCGACATCGAACACGATCAGGCGCAGCGTCACCTTCAATGGCGCAGCATAGGTCATGCCGCGCTGGCGGCACTCGTCGACATCGTATTTCGGCGGCTCGAACTCGTAGCGGACGAATTCGAGCTGGGCCGTGTTGGAGAAGTCGGAGATGGGGAAGACCGATTTGAAAACGGCCTGCAAACCCTCGTCCGGCCGCCCGCCTTTCGGCTCCTTGATCAGCAGGAATTGGTCATAGGACGCTTTCTGAACCTCGATGAGGTTCGGCATCTCTGCGACTTCCTGGATTTTGCCAAAAAACTTGCGAACCCGTTTGCGACCGGTGAACGTCTCTGCCATCGTGGCCTCTCGCTTCCCGCCAGCCGGAGTAGCGGCGGCGGCTTCCAACGCGCCCTATGGGCCTCGCGCTGGAAGATGCATCTCGGCGAACATTGTTCGTGGCGTCCGCCGTCCAAATTCGGCGATCCGCGGTTCCCGCCGCGGACCGCAAGTTCTTATGTGCGCCGTGGGGCGAAGAGGGCAATCTTCTTAATATAAGGACCGAATCGCCCGTTTAGCCTCACGATCACTTGAGTTCGACCTTGGCCCCCACCTTTTCCAGGGTGGCCTTGATCTTCTCGGCCTCTTCCTTGTTGACCCCTTCCTTGACCGGCTTCGGAGCGCCTTCGACCAGGTCCTTGGCCTCTTTCAGGCCGAGGCCGGTGAGCGCCCGCACCTCTTTGATGACCTCGATCTTCTTGTCGCCGACGGCGGCGAGCACGACGGTGAACTCGGTCTTCTCTTCGACAGGCGCGGCAGCGGCGCCGGCAGCAGCGGGACCCGCCGCGACCGCGACGGCGGCGGCAGCCGATACGCCCCATTTCTCTTCCAAGAGCTTGGCGAGCTCGGCCGCCTCGAGCACGGTGAGGCTGGAGAGGTCGTCAACGATCTTTTGCAGATCAGCCATCAGTCAAGTCCTTTCAATATAAGTCGATTTCGGTTGAGAACTTACTCGCCCTTGGCGCTGTAGGCGTGGACGACGCGCGCCACCTTGGCGGCGGGCGCGGTGATCACCTGCGCGATCTTGGTCGCCGGCGCCTGGATCAGGCCGACGATCTTGGCTCGCAGCTCGTCGAGCGACGGCAGCGAGGCAAGCGCCTTGACGCCGTTGGCGTCGAGCACGGTGCTGCCGAGCGCGCCGCCGAGAATGACGAGCTTTTCATTCGCCTTGGCGAAATCGGACACGACCTTGGGTGCGGCTACCGGGTCGCCCGAATAGGCGAGCACGGTAGGCCCCTTGAGCAGGGGCGCAACGACCGCTCCATCAGTCCCGTCCAGTGCGATCTTGGCGAGACGGTTCTTCGCCACCTTCACGGATGCCCCTGCCTGCTTGGCTTGCCGGCGCAGGGTCTGCATTTGGGCGACGGTGAGACCGGCATAGTGAGCGACGACCACGACGTTGGAGGCTTTGAACACCTCGCTCAACGTCGCGACCAGCTCCTTCTTGGCCGCTCGATCCACGTGTTGCTCTCTCTCCGGTTGGCGGCGCAAGCAACGCCGCCGGTTGCGACGGTTCGCTCCCCTTCCGCTGGCGGAAGGATGGAACGAGGCTCCAACGCCCTGTCCCCCAAACGCATGGCAGCGTCGGGTTGACCCGAGTCCGAACCGTCGCGGGGCACGCCCCGAAACCGATCTTCCCCGTCTATGCAGGCTCCTAGAGCAGAGAATTAAGCCAACGCATGAAGCGCGGGCGCCTGCAGTCTCGGACAGGACTGGCCGGCCCGAACCGCGGGCGCGGCCTGCGCGTATGCAGCAAAAGCGGCAGAGGCATCCTTCCAAGCTCCCGCGAGCCCCGATTATGAGTTCGCTCGAGCGTTGAAAAAGGAGTTTTATCCTGTTCGCCGCATTTTCCGCAGGACGCGCAAAGGCGCGCCGACAAACTGGGTCGGCACGCCCGTGGGTCCTATCTAGGACGTCCGCGGCGCTTTGCCAAGCCCTTTAGCGCCGCAGGCGGAGATCAACGTCCTTTAGCGCCGCAGGCGCGAGATCAAGCCCTTTAGCGCCGCAGGCGCGAGATCACTGCGCGAACAGGCTGCCCGGCTCCACCTTCACGCCCGGCCCCATGGTCGAGGAGACGGCGACGCGATTGATGTACTGGCCTTTGGCGCCGGCAGGCTTAGCCTTGTTAACGGCATCGGCGAAAGCCTTGATGTTTTCCACGAGCTTGTCCGCGTCGAACGAGGCCTTGCCGACGCCGGCATGGATGATACCGGCCTTCTCCACCCGGAACTCGACCGAGCCGCCCTTGGAGGCCTTCACCGCCGCGGTGATGTCCATGGTGACCGTGCCGACCTTGGGGTTGGGCATCATGCCGCGCGGGCCGAGCACCTTGCCGAGGCGGCCGACCAGCGGCATCAGGTCGGGCGTGGCGATGCAGCGGTCGAAGTCGATATTGCCGCCCTGCACCTTCTCCACCAGATCCTCGGCCCCGACCACATCGGCGCCGGCGGCCTTGGCCTCGTCGGCCTTCGCCCCGCGGGCGAACACGGCGACCCGTACCGAACGGCCGGTCCCGTTGGGGAGCGCCACCACGCCGCGCACCATCTGGTCGGCATGGCGCGGGTCGACGCCGAGATTCATCGCGATCTCGATCGTCTCGTCGAACTTGGCCTTCGCCCGTTCCTTCACCAGCTGGACCGCTTCCGACAGCGGATAGAGCTTGGTCCGGTCGATGCCCTCGCGCGCGTCGCGCACCCTTTTTCCGTGCTGTGCCATGGCGTTAACCCCTCACCTCGATGCCCATCGACTTTGCCGAGCCCTCGATCATGCGCATCGCCGATTCGACCGTGTCGCAGTTGAGGTCCTTCATCTTCTTTTCGGCGATCTCCTTGACCTGGTCCCGGGTCACCACGCCCGCCTTGTCGCGGCCGGTGGCCTTGGCGCCCTTGTCGACCTTCGCCGCCTTCTTGAGGAAGTAGGAGACGGGCGGGGTGCGCATTTCGAAGGTGAACGACCGGTCCGCGTAGATCGTGATCACCACGGGAATCGGCGAGCCCTTCTCCAGCTGCTGGGTCTGGGCGTTGAACGCCTTGCAGAATTCCATGATGTTGAGGCCGCGCTGGCCGAGCGCGGGACCGATCGGCGGGGATGGATTGGCCGCCCCCGCCGGCACCTGCAGTTTCAGGTAGCCGGTGACTTTCTTCGCCATGACAATGCTCCTTCGCGCCGGGATTCCGGCTCGCAGGGTTCGTGGTGCGGATCAAAGACGGTCGGCGAACCGCCCCTCCTCCCACGTCTTTTTCGCCTTAAGGCTGCGTCTGTTGCAGCCCCCGGCGGGGCCGTCATGCCGGTTCGGGCCCGGCAATGACGAAAGCGATTACATCTTCTCGACTTGGCCGAATTCAAGTTCGACCGGGGTGGCGCGGCCAAAAATCGACACCGCCACCTTGACCCGGGAGCGGGCGTCGTCGACCTCCTCCACCACGCCGTTGAACGAGGCGAACGGCCCGTCCGACACCCGCACCTGCTCGCCGACCTCGAACGAGACGGTGGATTTCGGCCGGTCGATCCCCTCCTGCACCTGGTGCAGGATGCGGCTCGCCTCCGCCTCGGAAATCGGCATCGGCTTGTTGTCGGTGCCGAGGAAGCCGGTCACCTTCGGCGTGTTCTTGATGAGGTGATAGGCCTCGTCGGTCAGGTCCATCTTCACCAGCACATAGCCGGGAAAGAACTTGCGCTCGGCGTCGACCTTGCGTCCGCGCCTGACCTCGGTGACCTTTTCCTTGGGCACCAGGATCTGCTCGAACAGATGCTCGAGATGACGCTGCTTCGCCTGTTCGCGGATGGATTCGGCGACCTTGTTCTCGAAATTCGAGTAGGCGTGAACGATATACCAGCGCTTGGTCATGGCGGTGATCCGGCAAACTCCGTCAGCGTCCGATTCCGAGCACGAGCGTCACGAGCATGCGGATGAGTTGATCGGCGAACAGGAAGAACAACGCGGCGACCGCCGACATGATGAAGACCATCAGCGTGGTGATCGCGGTTTCGCGCCGGCTCGGCCAG
>JAEULX010000202.1 GCA_016793685.1 Bradyrhizobiaceae bacterium | reverse complement strand
GCCAGTCGATTCCCGCCCGTCCCGCAAAGAAGCCGGCCCCCGCCGCCACGATCGCAGCGAAGGCTGCGGCCAGGAGAGCGCGCTTCATGGCACGGCCTTAATGATCAGGCGGCCCTGCAGGGTTCCGCTCTCGCCCTGCAGTTTGGCAGCGACCGACAACTGCCAGCGGCCTTCCATGGTCAGCTTGGTCTTGAAACGGTAGATGCCGGGTTCGCTGGTATCGACCGGTTCCAGCGGCGTCGTCATCGTCGCCATGTTGTCCGGCGCCATGTCGAGGCGCTTGGAGAAGATGACGGCTTCCGGCACCGGCTTACCGGTTGGCTTGTGCACGACGCGGACAGCGACGATCGCCTCGCCGCTCTTGATCTCGTTTTGAACGAGTTGGAACTCATAGTCCTTGATGTCGGCCAGCGCCGCAGAGACGGCCGCGAGCCAAAGCGTTGCAGCGACGGCGAAGAATGGCAAAGGCTTCAGCATGGTGATCTCCCCACGAGAAATGGATCGCCGCGCAACGCACGCCGGCAGGGCGGCCGCACGCACAGGTGCGGCGGACGCGACAGCGGCCGTCGTGAAGGCGCGACAGTTGGGAGATCAGGCTCGGGGTATTTTCAGCGGCGGCGACGGCGAGTGGCCGTCAGCGCGGTCGTTGGCAATGTCAGGGCTGTCTGCAGCCACGGCATCCCACACTGCAGACGGCGCCTGCGCAGTCGGCATCGCCTGAAAACACTTCGCCGCACAGAGCGGGAAGAACGGACACGGCTTGCCCGTGTTCTGGTCGGGATGGTGAGTCGTATCGCCGCCATGGCAAGGCGTGGAATCATACGCGACTGCCGCAGCCGGCGCCGGCGGCGCATCGGCGAAGGCAGCCGGCATCATCATGCCGGCAATCCAGGCGGTCGCCACGAGAATGGCGACGAGTTGGCGAACGAGGCGAAGCATTAGTCGCAAATTAGCACGCCCTGCACCCTCCCGGAATAAGGAATCGCACGCCGTTTACTGAGCGCGAGCTTATTCGAAGGAGATCGGCGCAGGTCAGTCGCTAACTGCGGCGCATGTAAGTCATTGATACTCAACTCAGAATCGTTTGGTTCAGCGTGAGATTCGCGCCGGCGAACGGTTTCGCGTCGAATGGGGCTGCCACACTCAAAACGGGGGCGTGTTTACCCCAGGGTACGAGTACGCACGCGAGCCGAAGGGTGCTGGGAAGTCCCAAACCCGTGATAACTTCGGCGGCGCTCCACGAGAATCGTCGGGTGCAGCGCCCTGGTTCGTCGGTCACCGTCCCATTTGACGACGCATCTTCTTGCCGTTTGCGGCGTTGTCAGACTGGGCTGCCGGAAGGAGGACCGAACCGGCCCGGGAATGACTGGCGGGCGCCACAGTGCGGGAGCGCTTTTATCGGCCCGCGCGAATGGCATCGAGGGCGCACCGACGGGCTATCCAAATGCCCGTCGTGCCCTTCGGAAGACGACGGATCGCAAGGGGGGCGCGGGGCATTGCACGATAAGAACCGGGAGAATCGGCATGTCGGTTGCTGATGCGCTACGAACCTATCGCAGTCGCTTCGCGCATGCGGCGTGGGGGCAAGGGAGCGCGCAGTCGTGGCGCGCCGCCGTGCTGCGGCGTCTGTCACGCCCCGTCGTCGTCGTGCTGACCGGGGCCGTCGCGGCGGCGACGGTGCTGCTGCTGGTGACGTCGCTGCTCAGCGCGGTGGTGCAGAGCTGGAGTCGCGCCGACATTCAGATGCGGGCGCGCATCGTTCATCTGACGACCAAGGACCAGATCGAGGCATTGCTGCGCGATGGTTCGCTTACGGCCAAGGTCCAGCTCGAGGGGCTGTTCAAGCGGCTGATCAGCGATGAGAGGTTGGAGGCCGTCGGCATCTGCGAGCCGAACGGCGCCATGCTCGGCGCTACCCAGACGATGCCGGCGCGCCTGTCGTGCAGCAGCCTCCGCCTCGGCAAGAAAGAAAGCACGACGGAGATCGGTCTCGGCGATCAGGAGTTGCTGGTCTCGGCATTCCCGCTGAAAGAAGGCGCGGCCGGCCATCTCATCATCGTGCATGACTTGACCTATTCGCGTGCGCGCTCTGAAGAAGCCCGCATCTACATTCTGATCGCCACGGTCGCCGCGGCGGCGCTTGTCGGAGGCGCGGCGGCCTTTGCCGCATTTGTCTTGTTTCGCAATTGGGATGCGGCGCTGCGCCATGCGATCGATGACCTGCGCGCCGGCCGCGTGGACACGCCGCATCCGCCGGCTTCGCTGCCCGCGCAACTCAGGCAGGCATTGGATCAATACGATCTGGTTCGCCGCACCATCGACGGCGTGCATATCGATTGGTCGCCCGAAACGCTCAAGCGCGCGCTCGGCGCGGAATTGCCGGGCGTCGAGATCATCGTGGTCGCGAACCGCGAGCCGTACATTCACAACTTTGTCGACGGCAAGATCGCCGTACAGATTCCGGCCAGCGGGCTCGTTTCTGCCCTCGAGCCGGTGATCCGCTCGTGCGGCGGCACCTGGATTGGGCACGGCAGCGGCAGCGCCGACCGGGAGACGGTGGACAGCCACGATCGCATTGCCGTTCCGCCCGGTGCGCCGGCCTACACGCTGCGCCGCATCTGGCTGTCCGACGACGAGCAAGATGGATACTATTACGGCCTCGCGAATGAAGGCATCTGGCCGCTTTGCCACATCGCCTTCGTGCGTCCGATCTTCCGCGAATCGGACTGGGCGCAATACAAGGCGGTCAACGCAAAATTCGCCGACGCCGTGGTGCGCGAAGCGCGTTCGTCCGCGCCCGTGGTCCTCATCCAGGACTATCATTTCGCGCTGCTGCCGCGGCTCGTGCGCGACCGGCTGCCGAACGCCACCATCATCACGTTCTGGCACATACCCTGGCCGAACGCCGAGACCTTCGGCATCTGTCCATGGAAGGAGGAAATCATCGACGGGCTGCTCGGCAGCTCGATTCTCGGTTTCCACACCGATTTCCACTGCAACAATTTCCTCGAAACCGTCGACCGCTTCGTCGAGAGCCGGATCGATCGCGAGCGCCGCTCGGTCACGCTGGGCGGCGCCGAAACGATGGTGCGCGCCTATCCGATTTCGATCGAATGGCCGCCGTCGGCCCTGGAAAGCCAGGCGCCGACGCCGGTGTGCCGAGCGGCGGTGCGCAAGGGGTTCGGCCTGTCGGACAAGACGCGGATCGGCGTCGGCATCGAACGTTTCGATTATACCAAGGGCATTCTCGATCGCATGCGCGCAGTCGATGCGTTGATGGTGCGCTATCCGGAATGGAAGGAGCGCTTCACCTTCATCCAGGCGGCAGCGCCGACGCGAAGCAACATTGCGTCGTACCGATCGCTGCAGGAGGAGGCGGTATCGCTCGCCGAGGAGATCAACAACCGGTATGCGGCGAACGGCTGGCGGCCCATCATTCTGTCGGTCCGCCA
>JAEULX010000196.1 GCA_016793685.1 Bradyrhizobiaceae bacterium | reverse complement strand
TCGTTGGCGCGGCCATGCACCTCTTCGCTCGCCGCCGCCAGTCCAAGCACGGCGCGGTGCTCGAGGTCGACAATGCCAAGTTGCGGCATCTTGCGATGCCCGACGAAGGTCGCGAATTTCATGGTCTGCTCTCGGAAGCGCTACCCTGGCCTGTGAAACGCCAGCGGCATGCCCTAAAGCGGCGGATCAATCAACAGGGCATCTCTCACGGCAACTCCGGTTCTTCCGCGCCGCCCAGTTCCGCTTTTGCGCCGGCACGGCGGGTTTGCTTCTGCAGGATAACAATTGCGCCGGCGCCTCGCAGGAGCGCGATCAGTGCAGTGTTATCGCAAGGAAGGCTCTCACCGCCTCGCGGCGTTGGTTCGTCGCGGAGCAAACGGCCTGCGCCTCCTGGCCGGGCGCGAACCCGACCTCGTCGAATATCTCGAACGTGTTTGTTGAGCCGCTCTTCGGCGGCCGCGGGCGCAGTGGTCGAGCCGCCGCCGAGGCCGGCGGCGCACGGCGCTTTGGCCTCGCCGGCCACGATTGCGGAGGGCAGGGGATTGCCGAACGGGTGTGGGCAGTCGCGCGGGCGCGCTTTCGCCTCGCGTGATCTTCTGCTACCGACGAATCGGTTGGAGCCGCCGCAAGCGGAAGCGGGAAAAGGACGATGGCGAAAAGGTTGTGGTGAAGGGAGCGCAGGAGTTGCGATTGATGCGCAAACTTGTTGTTTCGCTGGCTGCGGTGTCGCTTCTGGCAGCGGGTTGCGGTCAGGAGGCGGTCAAGGGTGAGAAGGGCGAAGCCGGGCCTCCGGGACCGGCGGGCCCGGCCGGGCCTCCCGGACCAGCGGGGCCAGCCGGCCTGGCGGGCGGGGGCGGCGCAGTCCGGTTCGCGGAATTCACATGCCAGCAGACGGCGTGCTCGGCGAACTGCGAGCAGAACGAGCGCCTCATCAATGCGTTTGCGCTGAACCCCGCGGGCACATTCACGATCGAATCCGACCGGGCAGTGATTTATACGCCGCCGAAGCGGGGCCCCTCCGGCAAGCTCGTGCTCATCTGCGTGATTCAATAGTGCGCGGCGCGCTTCCGCATTAGTGCGAGGCGCGCTTCCGCTTCCCTCGGCTTCCTGCGTCGGGTCGGCGCGTAGCCCGTCGTGCTATGCCGCCGGAGCGCGCCGGCCGATTGTCTGCAAGGCGCCGACCTTCTCGGCGCGGGCCGCAAGCGGAATCTGCGGAGCAGGCCTGAGCGCCTCGGCGAGAAGCATGGCAAGCCCGCCATGGGCGCCGGCGTCGGCGTCGTCGCTGCGCACCCAGACGCTGCATTCGACGTCCGCAAGCTTGGGCAGAGCGTCATCCTCGCAGACGAGCGCGCCGGTCGAGAGGGCGCGCGGCAGCGCCGTCACCCCGAGCCCCGCGGCCACCGCCTGGGTCAGATCGTCGACCTGCGCCGACGTGAGGGCGATCTCGTAGTCGCGGGCGGAGGCTTCGAGGGCGCCGACCATGAGCTGGTGAAAGATGCAATGATCGCCGCGCGTGACCAGCCGGAGCGGCCGCGCAGGATCGAGCGTGCTGGATGCGGCGCGAATCCACACGACCTCGTCGCGCCAGTGATGGGCGACCGCTTCTTCCGGTCTGGCGGTCGACATCGCCACCACGACATCGAGATCGCCCTGGCGCAGTTCCTCGACGAGAGCGGGACTGTCGCCCGTCTTCATGATCAGGCGCGTATCGGGCCAGCGATTGCGGAAGGCGACCAGCTTCTGCCACAGCGGCATGCCGATGAAGTCGCCCGGCAGTCCGAACCGCAGCACACGGACCCCGCGGGGAGCGCGCGCAAGCGAGACGATCTGATCGTTGATCGCAAGCAGGCGGCGCGCTTCGCTGACGATGCGCTTGCCTTTCTCGGTTACGCTGACGCCGGGCGCGCTCTTGTCGAAAAGGTCGAAGCCGAGCAGGGACTGCAGCCGTTTGATCTGGGCGCTTACCGCAGGCTGGGTCACGCCGAGCGCTCGGGCGGCTTTGGTGAAGCTGCGCAGGTCCACGACCGCAAGCAATGTGCGCAAAAGCTCGGTGGGGATATTAGTCATACCCTGGGTCCGCCCTTGCGCGCCGCTAGCCGTTTTCGCCGACCTGGCGCGCGCGCTCGTATGAGTAAACTTTGCCAACGTGCCAAAAATTGCGCGGAACATTTTGATCTAAGTCATGAGAGAACGTGATTAGGAGGGCCGGAAATGGCGTGTTTGCACCGCAGCGACGGCCTGTCGCAGGGGTCGAAAATCGCGTTTCGCGGGGCGGGCCGCGGGGCGCCGCGGCCGCAACACCGCCAAATTGCATCCCCAGCATGTCCCCGTCGAAACCGGCGGCGGCTTTGCTTTCAGGCTCCGTTTTAAGGTAGGGTGGGGCCCAAGGCCCCGGAATCAAGGGGTGCAGCGATGATCAACGGGACCGGACCCATGCACCCTGCCTCTCCGCTTACCGCCGCGGTTTTTTCTCTCGGACTTGTGTTGACGGCAGGATTGGGGCCCGCGCATGCGGCGGGCGAGGCGCTGCTTCTGATCGAGGCTGACAGCGGCAAGGTGCTCAAGGCGGAGAACGCCACGTATCCGTGGTACCCGGCCTCGGTGACCAAGCTCATGACCGCCTATGTGACGCTCTCCGCGGTCAAGGAAGGGCGGATCACGCTCGACAGCCCGATCACCGTGTCGCCGAACGCGGCCGCGCAGCAGCCGACCAAGATGGGGTTCAAGACCGGGACGGTGGTCACCGTCGACAATGCCCTCAAGATGATGCTGGTCAGGTCGGCGAACGATATCGCCGTGGTGCTTGCCGAGGGCGTCGCCGGTTCCGTCGACCGGTTCGCCGACGAGATGAACCGCGCCTCGGCGCGCCTGGGCATGACCCAATCGAACTGGGTCAACCCGAACGGATTGCCGGCCGACGACCAGGTCACCTCGGCGCGCGACATGGCGATCCTGGCCCGCGCGCTTCTCGTCGAGTTCCCCGAGTATAACGGCTACTGGAATATTCACGCGATCAAGCTCGGCAAGCGCATCATCCGCAATACGAACTCGCTGCTCGTCCGCTATCCGGGGGCGGACGGGATGAAGACGGGCTATATCTGCGCGTCGGGATTCAACGTCGTGGCCTCCGCAACGCGCGGGAACCGGCGGCTCGTCGCAGTGGTGCTGGGGGCGTCGTCCTCGGCGGTGCGGGCGGCCAAGGCGGCGTACATGTTCGAGACCGCCTTCAACAGCAATGGTCTGAATTGGCTCATGCCGTCCTCGGGCACGGTCTACGGGCTGCAGCCGATCAACGCTGCGCCACCCAATTTGCACGAGGCGATGTGCGGCAAGCAGCGCCGCCGTCCCGCCGCCGAGGCGGCCGATGAGGATGAAGCGACCGGCAGCGACGAACAGGGTTTGGCGTCGGTCTTTTCCGGCGCGAAAGCGTATGGTCCCAAACCATCGAGCCTCGTCGCCGAAACGCTTCCGTCGGACCCGCCGATCGAAGTCTATATCGGTCCGAAGCGGCCGCCGCGCGACATTGCGGTGACGGCCCCGGGCGAGGCCAAGCCTGTCGTCGTCAAGCGCCGCAAGCCGCCGCCCGCCGCAATCGCCAGCAAGCCGCCCGCTGCGACTGCCGCCAAGCCGGCCGCCAGCAAGCCGGCTGCTGCGACCGCCGCCAAGCCGGCTGCCGCCAAGCCGGCCACCAGCAAGCCGGCCGCCAGCAAGCCGGCCGCGAACAAGCCCAAGCCAGCAGTCACCGCCGCAAAGCCGCCAGTGCAATGAGGGAAGCCGGCGACGCCCCCTCGCTGGGGCCGGTCGCGCCGATTCCGCTGACCGTACTCACCGGCTTTCTCGGAGCGGGCAAGACGACGCTGCTCAACCGGCTGGTCCGCGATCCGGCGCTCGCCGACGCCGCGGTCCTCATCAACGAGTTCGGCGAGATCGGCCTCGACCATCTGCTGATCGAGCATGTGCGCGATGACGGTCTCGTCATGCTCACCACCGGCTGCCTGTGCTGCACCATGCGCGGGGACCTCGTCACCGCGCTCGAAAAACTGCTGCGCGATCTCGACAACGGCCGCGTCGCCTTTCGCCGCGTCGTGGTGGAGACGACGGGCCTTGCCGATCCCGCGCCGATTCTCCACACGACCATGGCGCATCCCTATCTGCTCATGCGCTTCCGGCTCGATGGCGTCGTCACGGTGATCGATGCGGTCAATGCGATGGCGACGCTCGATGCGCATCCCGAGTCGGTCAAGCAGGCGGCCGTCGCCGACCGCCTCGTGCTCACCAAGACCGATCTCCTGGAAACCGCGGACCGGCAGGCTGCGCTCGAGCGGCTGCACGCCCGGCTGTCTGCTCTCAATCCCGCTGCGCCGCGCCTCGACGCCGCGCGCGGCGAGGCACAGCCCGCACGGCTGCTGGATTGCGGCTTGTACGATCCGGCGACCAAGACCGCCGACGTGAAGCGCTGGCTGGCGGAGGAAGCCTATGCCAAGCCGGATCAACACCATGATCACCATCACGACCATCATCACCACCACCAACATGCACATGCCCATGACGTGAACCGGCACGGCGACGACATTCGCGCGTTCAGCCTTGCGACCGAGGCGGCGCTTCCCGCCTCCGCCGTCGACATGTTCCTGGAATTGCTGCGCTCGGTGCACGGACCCGACCTTCTTCGCCTCAAGGGCGTGGTCAAGCTCAGCGAGGAGCCAGAAACGCCGCTGGTGGTTCACGGGATTCAGCATCTCCTGCACCCGCCGGCGCGCCTCGCGCGCTGGCCCGACGACGATCGGCGCACGCGCCTCGTGTTCATCGTTCGCGCCGCCGCGGAGCCGAAGGTCAGGGAACTGTTTCATGCGTTCCTGTCCGCGGCTGCGCCGGACCGACCGGATCGCGCGGCGCTTGTCGAGAATCCGCTGACGCCGTTCGGCGGCGCCGACCGATAGGCATGCGGCGAGGTGCGGCTGTGAGCGAGGCGCGTGTGACGCAATCGCAAATCGCCGAGCCGGCGGAGGTGCTGGCGTTCTGGCGCGCGCTCGGCCCCGACAAATGCTTCACGCGCGACGCGGAGCTCGATGCAGCCATACGCCGTCGGTATCTGTCGACCCACCGGAGGGCCATAGCCGGCGGCCTGTCCGCATGGGAGCAGACGGCGGAAGGCGCGCTCGCCCTCATCCTCGTGCTCGACCAGTTTCCGCGCAACATGTTCCGCGGCACGGCGCACGCGTTCGCCGCCGATCCGCTCGCGCGCGGGGTTGCCGCGCGCGCGATTGCGCGTGAATTCGACCGCGCTTTCGCCGTGCCGGAGCGGCGCTTTTTCTATCTGCCCTTCATGCATTCGGAACATCTCGGCGATCAGGAGCGTTGCATCCGCCTCTGCCGCGACGCCGATGATCCCGAGGGCGCGAGGCACGCATTGATCCCCGCTGATATCATTCGCCGCTTCGGCCGCTTTCCTCACCGCAACGCCGCGCTCGGGCGCGCGACGACGCCGGAGGAGCAGGCGTTCCTCGCCGCAGGCGGCTTTGCCGGCTGACGCGGGGCTCGCTCTTTTCAGTTCTTTTGATGCTAGAGTGGGCCGCGGTCGCGTAGGGCGCGAACAGGGGACCGCGCGGTGGAGGGAACGTATGTCGACATGGTCGAAGGCCGTGATCGCTATCTTGTTGGCGGCGACGGTGGCTGTCGCCGGCTGCGCAGGCGAGGCCTTGGCGCAAAATGATCTGAAGATCATGGCGCCGGCTGCGCCCGGCGGCGGGTGGAACCAGACGGCCCGCGCGATGCAGCAGGCGCTCGTCGCCGAAGGGCTCGCAAAGAGCGTTCAGGTCTACAACGTGACCGGGGCCGGGGGCAGCGTCGGCATCGCGCAGTTCGTCACGACTTCGAAAGGCGACCCGCACCAGCTCATGGTCAACGGTTTGGTGATGGTGGGGGCGCTGCTCGCCAACCGTTCCCCGGTGACGCTCGACCAAACCACGCCGATCGCGCGATTGACTGCGGAAGCGCTGGTGATTGTCGTGCCTGCGAGTTCGTCGATCAAGAACGCCCAGGAGCTCGCCGCGGCGGTGAAGGCCGACGTCGCGAAGGTCACTTGGGCGGGCGGTTCGGCGGGCGGCGTCGATCACATCACCGCGGCGCTGTTCGTCGAGAAGGCCGGAGGCGACCCCAGCAAGGTCAACTACATTCCATTCTCCGGCGGCGGCGAGTCGCTTGCCGCCGTGCTCGGCGGAAAGGTCACGGCGGGGATTTCCGGCTGGGGCGAGTATGAGGGCCAGATCAAGGCCGGCAAGCTGCGCGCGATCGGCGTCACCTCGGCGCAGCGCCTGCCGGGCAACGACACGCCGACCTTGCGGGAGCAGGGCGTCGACCTCGTGATCGCCAATTGGCGCTCGGTCGTCGCGCCCCCGGGCATCACGCCCGAGCAACGCGCCGACTTGATCGCGCTGATCGAGCGGATGGCGAAATCGTCCGCGTGGCTGGATCTGCTCAAGCAAAAGGGTTGGGAAGACGATCTTCTGGCGGGCGACGCCTTCGCCGCATTTCTGCGCGAGGAGCAGACACGCGTGAAGGCGGTGCTCACGTCGATCGGCTTGATCAAGCCGTGACGCCCGACCGGCGCACGCTCCTTCGGTTCGACCCGGCCGGGCTCGTGGTCGCGTGCCTCCTGCTCGCGGTCGCCGCGGTCATCTGGTGGGATACGGAAGCGCTGCGGATCACGTCCGTCTATGGCGTCGGGCCGAAGGCCATCCCCTACGCGATCGCCGCCGGGCTCGTCTTGCTGGCCATCGGCAACCTGGTCATCGCGGTTTCCGGCGCAGCGCCTGCGCGCGAGAGCATCGATCCGATGGCGGTTCTGCTCATCCTTGCCGGCCTTGCCGCGCTCATCGCACTGATCGCTTTCGGCGGCGGGTTCATCCCGGCGGCCGCGATCCTGTTTGCTGCAACCTCGACCGCATTCGGCCGGCGCGCGCCGTTGACCGACCTCGCCATCGGCGCTGCGCTCGGGCTTGTGATCTTCCTGCTGTTCGACAAGGTTCTCACCCTCGCGCTGCCCGAGGGACCGATCGAACGGTTGCTGTGAGGGGCCGGTGGACGCGCTACTTCCGCTCGCGCATGGGATGGCGGTCGCGCTGCAGCCGGCGAACCTGCTCTATGCCCTGATCGGAGTTTTCCTCGGAACCGCCGTCGGCGTGTTGCCCGGGATCGGCCCTGCGCTCACCGTGGCGCTGCTGCTGCCGGTGACCTACAAGCTCGATCCCGGAGGCTCGCTCATCATGTTCGCCGGCATCTATTACGGCGGCATGTATGGGGGCTCGACCACGGCGATCCTCATCAATACGCCGGGCGAAAGCGCGTCGATGGCGACGGCGCTCGAGGGCAACAAGATGGCGAAGGCGGGCCGCGGCGGGCCGGCGCTCGCCACTGCGGCGATCGGCTCGTTCGTCGCCGGCACCATCGCGACTCTCGGCCTTGCCTTTCTTGCGCCGTGGCTGGTCGAGATCGCCGTGAAATTCGGCCCCGAGGATTATTTTGCGCTGATGTGCCTTGCCTTCGTGACGGTGTCGGCGACATTCGGCGACTCCCCGGTGCGCGGGTTGACGAGCCTGTTTGTCGGCTTGGTGCTCGGCCTCATCGGCATCGACAAACTGACGGGTCAGGCGCGGCTTACCTTCGGGGTGCCCGAACTGCTCGACGGCGTCGAGGTGACGACGCTTGCCGTCGGCCTGTTCGCCGTCGGCGAGGCGCTGTACGTCGCTTCGCGCCGCCGCCACGAACCCGAACAGCTCGAGAAAGTGCGCGGCTCCCTGTGGATGACACGCGAAGACTGGCGGCGCTCGTGGAAGCCGTGGCTCCGCGGCGCCCTGTTCGGCTTCCCGATCGGTGCGCTGCCGGCGGGCGGGGCCGAAATTCCGACGTTTCTGTCCTACGCGGTGGAGCGCCGGCTGTGCCAATATCCCGACGAATTCGGCAAGGGGGCGATCGAAGGGGTCGCCGGCCCCGAAGCCGCCAACAACGCTTCGGCGGCGGGAACGCTGGCGCCGCTTCTGACCCTCGGCCTGCCGACCTCGGCGACGGCGGCGATGATGCTCGCCGGCTTCCAGCAATACGGCCTCAATCCCGGCCCTCTCTTGTTTGCCGAGCGCCCCGATCTCGTCTGGGGTCTGATCGCGAGCCTGTTCATCGCCAACGGAATGCTGCTGGTGCTCAACCTGCCGCTGGTCGGGCTGTGGGTGCGCTTGCTCGCTATTCCTCAGCCCTGGCTCTATGCCGGCATTCTGGTGTTCGCGACGATGGGCACGATCGCCGCCAAGCCGTCGGTGGTCGAACTGACCATGCTCGCGGCCTTCGGCGTGCTCGGATTTCTGATGCGGCGCTACGATTATCCGATCGCGCCTGTGGTGGTCGGCCTCATCCTCGGCCCGGTTGCCGAAAGCCAACTGCGCCGCGCGCTCTCGATCAGCCTCGGCGATCCCATGGTGTTGGTGCAAAGTCCGTTCGCCGCGACGCTGTTGGCGCTTGCGCTCCTCGCTCTGATCGCGCCGTTCGTGCTCAAGGGCTTGAGCCGCTTCCGTGCCGAGGAAGATTGATTCTGTGCTTGATCGGGGGCGAGCCCGCCATACTGTATCTCTTCCAGGAACAAGGACGGGAGCCGAGGATGAATGCAGGCGATCAGATCGAAAGGTATTCACGCATTCTCGGGCGTGCCGCCATCGCCGCATGGAGCGATCTGCCCCAGCAGGTGCAGCATGACCTGTTCGAGCGGGCAGTTATGCTCGGCCACGAGGGCGAGCGCGACGAAAGTCTGCGCGAAGAACTCGCCCTCTTTCTCCACGAACACCATAAGCGAACCGCGGGCTGAGCCGCGACCGAGGAGCCCTCGCATGCGGCGCGGTCAAGGGGTGCTCGCCCGGAATAAGACGCCTTCGCTCAACGTGTCGCGGGATCGCGCGCGGATGGAGCGCCGCCGGCCGCGACAAGCGGTTTTTCCTGCGCCGGAAACTGTTTTATGCTCACCGCGCGCGTCATCGTGCCGATCGCAGTGAACAAGCGCCGGAACGCCGGTCACATTTTTCATGCCCAAGCTTCTCTTCGTGGTGACCGAGGACTGGTTTTTCGTGTCCCATTTCTTGCCGATGGCGCGGGCGGCGCAGGCGGCGGGCTTCGACGTCGCCGTTGCGACGCGCATCCGCCAGCACGGCGAGGCCATCGCGCGCGAAGGGCTGCGCGTCCTGCCGCTGGAGGCTGAGCGCGCAAGTCTC
>JAEULX010000118.1 GCA_016793685.1 Bradyrhizobiaceae bacterium | reverse complement strand
CTGCAAGGCAATCGCGGGTCACCCCGACTTCATCAAGTTCGCGGACTTCTCGATCAACACCGACGTGATCGTGCTCTCGACGCCCGAGATCGCCGGCATGCCCTATGTGATCTCTGGCCTGGTCGCGGCCGGCGGTCTCGCCGCCGCCCTCTCTACGGCCGATGGCCTCCTGCTCGCCATCGCCAATGCGCTCAGCCACGACATCTACTACAAGATGCTCGATCCGCACGCACCGGCGATCCGGCGACTGACGGTGGCGCGCGCGCTGTTGCTGGTCGTGGCGGTGGGGGCGGCGACGCTCGCAGCGACCAAGCCGGCGGACATCCTGGCGATGGTCGGGTGGGCGTTCTCACTCGCCATGGCGGGGAACTTCCCGGCCCTGGTGATGGGCATATGGTCGAAACGCACGACCACGACGGCGGCCATTCTCGGCATCATCGGCGGTTTCGGCCTGTGCATCTTCTATCTGGTCGTGACCAGATATTATCCGCAAGCGGGCGTGAACTACTTCGGCATGTCGGCGTTGACCAATCCGATAAATGGGGCGCCGCTCGTCGACGTGGCGAAAATTCTCGCCGATCCGAAATGGATCGCCGACGTGCCGGCAAGCGCCGCCAACCCGCTGCAGTCCAAGGTGGGCTGGTTCGGCCTCAACAACATCAATTGCGGGCTGTTGGGGATGCCGCTCGGCTTCATCATCATGTTCATCGTCAGCCGGTTGGGCCCGGAACCCTCGCGGGAGATGCAGGCGATGGTCGACGAAATCCGCAAGCCGCGCGGCCGCACCGTGCTCGAAGAGCACTGAGCGCTCGTTTTGCAATGCGGAAATGGCGGGGCCTTCGGGCCCTGCTCGTTTTCTTTCGCTTGGGGGGTGTTTTTCGTGACTTCCGCCGGTTCAGCTCTCGCGATCTGGTCGTTTCAGCTGCCGAACTTCGTCCTGGCGATGCTGATGTACACGCTGATCGGCCGGGCGTTGCTCGGCCTGATCGTCGGACCGGATTCGTCCAACTACATCTGGCGATTTTTCTGCCGGATCACCGATCCGTTCATCGCGCTGATCGCCTATGTCACGCCTAAAGCCACCGCCCCGGTGGTGATATGGCTGTTCGGCGTGGTCTGGCTGTTCTGGCTGCGCGTGGCCTTGCTGTACGTTTTCCTTCTCGCCGGCGCTTTTCAGCGTCCGACCTGAGCCGCGCCATGGACCGTAACGCCTACTTCGTCGCCATTGCCTTCTTCGGCATGATCAACGGTCTGTTCAATCAGACCTGGCTGCTGTTCACTTTGCTGCATGTGCAGATTCTGGCGCCGGCGCTGCTGTTCGGCAGCGTGTCGCTGACCCTGATGTTCTCCTCCCTGATGGTGTCGACCGCCACCATCATTCTCGCCGGCATTCCAGCGGCGATCTACGAGCGCATCGTCGGCGCCAAGGACGATTCGACCAATGTCTCGATGTGGATTTGGCTGGCCGGCACCGCACTCTTGACGCTGCCGGCGGTCGGCAATTTCCTGCAGATCGGCCTATGACATCGCAGCGGGCGGAAGGGCTTGTAACGCTTTCGCGAGCAGGTTGTCTTGGAGGGAACCAAAACCGGGGTCCGGGACTTTTATGCCGGACCGTACCTCCGGGGCGAAGGCGACGGCGGCGGAGCGATCGACACGTGGAAGAATTACGGCGGATCGCGTTCGAGACGGTGATGCGCGCGTGCGGTTTTGCCTCGCTCGCCATTTTTTGCATCATGATCGGGTTTTCGTTCGAGCCGCGCATCGCCTTTCAGGCGGGCGGATTCTTGACCCTGGTCATGGTCGGCGTTCTTTATTTCAAAGCCATCGAAGCGCGGACAAAGGACTATCGCCGTACCGAAATGTGGCTCTACCTTCCGGAAGAGCTGCGTCCGCCGCAGGCCTACGCGCAATTCGTAAGTGCGACCGTCCTGCGCGAGACCTATCTCACATTCGCTCGCTGGACGGCGTTGATCTCGGTCGCGATGTGGGCGCTGGCGCTCGCCGCCTCCCTGCTCGACGTCTGAGCAGAACCTGGCCGGGCTAGCCATCTCGTCTCACGGCGAATTCGATTTTCGGAATTCGCTTCGGTACTTTTCGCCGAACATTGTCTGCGGCGGCGGGACTTAGGATGTGCGTTCCGAAAATTCGAGGGCGAGCGCAGCCCGAAATTTGCCGATCGCGCGAAATCCGACCACCAGCCGCTCTTTCTCGCGTTGCGACAGGCTTGTTTCGGGGACCCAATCATCGACCTCGCGTCCCGCGCGGAAGTCGTCGATCTGCTGGCGCAGCAACAGGCGCGTGATGAGGTGGAAAGCGTCGGCAAGATCGTCCCGGTCAGTCGGATTGATCGCCTCCTCCTGCGCAAGACCGTCGAGACGGGCGAGCGTCGAGGTGGCCGAAATGCCGGCCTTGAGCGCAAGCAGCCGTGCGCCTTCGACGAGCGGAAGCGTTCCGCGCAGCTTGAGATTCATGGCGTCGCCCCGGTCGCCGCCATCGCTCTCCTGGCGCAGCCCTCCGAACCAGCCGAGCGCGACCGCATGGTCCGATTCGATCATGTAAATGTCGCGCAGGAATTGCGGGTTGCTCCGCGCGAGCCGGGTGACGGCCGCACGCAGTTCGCTCGACAGCGCCGCTTCGCCGAACACGTGGCGAAAGTCGAAAAAGATGTCGCAGTTCAACAGCATCTCTTCGTCGCGCCGACGCATCCACGTCTCGGTCTGCCGCACCCAGTCTGGCAGGCTTTTCCGCCAGACCGGGTTGGTCGCCATCACCTTACCGGTGCAGAACGGAAAGCCGACCGCATCGAGGGCGTGGGTCATGCGTGTGGCAAGTTCGAGAAAATATGCGTCGATGCGAAGCCGGGCGCTTTCGGGATGGTCGGCGATGATGAACCCATTGTCCTGGTCGGGCGCGAGGAAGTTCTCCCCGCGTCCGCCGGAGCCCATCACGATCAGCGCAAACCGCGCCGGCGGTTCGCCCCATCCGTCTTCGGCCATTTTCGCCATCGCATGCTGCAGCACGCGCCGGTGAATGTCGTTGTTGATCTCGGTGAGCAGCCGCTGCACCTCGGGCGCAGGCGCATTGTCGTCGAGCAGGGCGGCGGCAAGCTCGACCTGGGCCTGCTTGATCTGCTTGAGGCCCTCGATGCTTTCCTCGTGCGTCAACTGCTCGATGATGGACAGGGTCTGGCCGGACAGAAAGCCGAGGGCATCGTCGAGGGCGAGCATGCCGGCGATGCTTCCGGTCGGGTCGACGACGGGGATATGGCGCAGCCGGCGCCGGCGCATCAACGCGATGGCATGAAACAGGTGGTCGTCCGTCCCGACTGTCGCGACGGGGGAGGTCATCACCGTGTCGACGGCTTGGTCGGGCGGGACTTGCCAGACGATCCGGCGCACGACGTCTTTTTCGGTGATGATGCCCTTGGGGCGGCCGGCGCCGTCGATGACGACGGCAGAAGACACCTCGCCTTCGGCCATGCGCTTGACCGCCTGGCCGATGGTCGTCCCTGGTGGAACCAGCACCGGCGGCGGCCGCATCTCGTCGCGGACGACACGCCGGAATATGTCCGTTTGCAGCATCACGGCGGCCAGCTCCGCTGACCTATGCGCGCCTCCAGCAGGAAATCGAGCGCCGCACGCGAATGTTAGCATGAACATCGCGCCGTGCGCAGCCCGGAAGCGTCCCTTCGTCCTATTCTTCGCGCGGCTTCGCGCCGCCGGGTTCCCCGAGACGGCGCTGCAACGGACGTTTCGCGATAAAGGTTCATCGCTTATCGTGGCTGCGCTCGGCTCGGGCGGAAATCTTCACAGGGCAAGGAAACTGTCATGCCATCGCTCACGCTTTCACAGGCTTCCACGATCATCGATGCCGCGCTGCAGAAGGGCCGCGCTATTGCTTGTGCGCCGCTCGTCGTCGCCGTGCTCGATGCGGGCGGACACCTCGTTGCCTATAAGCGCGAAGACAAGTCGGGGATCATGCGGTTCGATATCGCCTTCGGCAAAGCCTGGGGAGCGCTCGGCATGGGGTTCGGATCCCGCGAAATTGCGGCGCGCGCGGCCGCCAACCCGGTATTCATCAGCACGCTCGCGGTCGCGAGCGGCGGCCGCTTCATTCCGGTGCCGGGCGGCGTGCTGGTCCGCGACGCGGCCGGCGAAATCATCGGGGCGGTCGGCGTTTCCGGAGATACCTCGGACCGCGACGAGGAATGCGCCTTGGCCGGGATCGAAGCGAGCGGGCTCAAAGGCGATACGGGCGGCAAGTAGGCCTCGGGGACCGGGCTTTCGTGCCGGGCGGGGAGGGCGTCGGAAGGGCGCCCTATTCCGGCTCGCGGTTGGAGAAGCGTGCGTTGCCGAGCCCGGTGCCGATGGTGAAGACGCCCCAGCGCTCGACATCGCGCATGAAGGGCGCCTGACTGAGCCCCTGCACAACCGCATCGTTATGCATGAGGATCGAAGTCTCATGCTGGCCGATCTTGGGAATGGCTTTGTGCAAGGCGCCGGGCAGATTGAAGCGCGAACTCTCCCAGTTGCCGGGCAGGTTTTGCGCGCCGCGGTCGATCGAGCCGTCAGGCTCGATCTTGCCCGGGCAGCCGATTCCGATGAACGGGGCGAGCGCAACGCCCTCCTTGGCGGCGCGGGCGATGAGCTTGCGCAGCATGTCGATCAGGCGCTGCACCGCCTCGTCGCGGCTGAGCTTCTCGTCGGCATGCCGCCACAGCTCGGACTTCCAGACGTCGGCTTTCGACAGGTCATCGGCCTTGCGCAAATTCAGCCGCACGACGCCCACGCGGATATTGGTGCCGCCGATATCCACCGCGAGGATTGCGTCATGCGCCTGGAACATCCAGGCCGGAGCCAGATGCGCGGTCCCGATCAGCCCCGCCTCGTTGGGATGGTGGCGGATCAGGTCGATCTCGACCTTGATCTTGTCCGCCTTGAGCAGGACGGAGGCGCGCCCGATCGCCAGTTCCCCGACACGTCCGTCCCGCAATCCGCCGCCGATGACGATACGCTCGGTGTCGCGCCATGCCTTCACCTTGAGAAAGCGGCGTGTCACCTCGGCCAGTTCCTGGGCGAAATCCTCGATCGCCCCGTGCAATATTCCCGCCGCTTCCGGATGACCTTCCGCGAGCAACTCGTCCATCGACTTCTTGCTGATTTTCTCGCTCGCCTCCTCGCCGAACGGGTCCTGCCCGAGTTCGCGCAGCGGCTTGCGCCATTTCTCGACGATGGTGCGGAAGGCGCGCCGGCTGGCCCGGTCGCCGATAAAGCCGTCATCGTCGGCAAGCTCGACGTTATAGCTGTCGACAAGAACCTTCGGCAGCCGTTCGGCGCCGTGGGTCGCCAGCACCGGCTGGATGGAAACGGTGTCGCTCATGCGCTCCCGATCGCGGCGGGCGATATGACATGACGGAAATCTGACCGAGGCCGCCCGCTGACAACGGCACAGGCCCGGAAAGGTTTCCGCCGTGATCGGCTGCGCATGTTCGCTGCTGCGGACCGGGGGCGGTTTTCCTTCGCCCGTCGGCTGCAAGACAGCTAATTCACGCTGCCGCCACGGTGGAGATCCGCCTCGATCAAGAGCCGATTACCGTGGCCAAAGCGCACGCGATAGGCCTGCAGGTTCTCCATGCTGCGCTGCACGTAGTTCCGCGTCTCGGCAAACGGGATGCGCTCGACCCAATCGACTGGATCGACCCGCGGATCGCGCGGATCGCCGAAGCGAGTGATCCATTGCTTAACGCGGCCGCGGCCGGCGTTATAGGCGGCGAAGGCAAGGATGTACGAACCGCGATAGGTCTGAATATTGCCGCCCAGTTCGGCCGCGCCCATCTGCACAT
>JAEULX010000107.1 GCA_016793685.1 Bradyrhizobiaceae bacterium | reverse complement strand
TCGCCCTCGCCATCAGCAGCGAAGACGAGGACAACCGCATTTATCGCGACATCGCGGAGGGGTTGCGCGAGGAATATCCGACCTCCGCCGAGATGTTCGACCGCATGGCGGACGAGGAACTCCGGCATCACGGCCGATTGCTCGACCTCTATCGCAAGAAATTCGGGGACTATGTTCCGCTTATCCGCCGGCAGGATGTGAAAGGCTTTGTGCGGCATCGCCCGGTCTGGCTGGTGCGGCCGCTCGGGCTCGAACAGGTGCGCAAATTCGCCGAGACCGTCGAATACGAGAACGCCCGTTTCTATCGCAAGGCCGCCGAGCGGACGAGCGACCACGCGGTGCGCGACTTGCTGATGCGGCTCGCGGAAGCCGAGGAAGGACACGAGAAGCTCGCGGGAGCGCTGGAAGGCCGCATCCTCACGCCCGCCGCGCGCGCCAAGGAGGACGAGACCGCGCGGCGGATGTTCGTCCTGCAATACGTCCAGCCGGGGCTCGCGGGCCTGATGGACGGCTCGGTCTCGACGCTCGCACCCTTGTTTGCGGCGGCGTTCGCCACTCACGACACCTGGGCGACGTTTCTGGTCGGTCTTGCCGCCTCGGTCGGCGCCGGCATCTCCATGGGCTTCGCCGAAGCGCTCTCCGACGACGGCTCGCTCACCGGCCGCGGCTCGCCCTGGCTGCGCGGCGGCGTGTGCGGGCTGATGACGACGGTCGGCGGGCTCGGGCACACCCTGCCCTACCTCATTCCGGAGTTTTTCACCGCGACCGCCGCCGCTTTCGTCGTCGTGATTCTTGAACTCGCGGCGATCTCCTATATCCGCTATCGCTACATGGACACGCCGCTCCTCTCGGCCACCTTCCAGGTGGCGCTGGGCGGCGTGCTGGTGTTCCTCGCCGGAATCCTGATCGGCAGCTCCTGACCACGCGGATCGAAGCGAATGTTCGTGCTCGCCCATTTATCCGATCCGCATATCGGCCCGCTGCCACGGCCGCGGCTCGCCGAACTCGCCTCCAAGCGCATGGTGGGCTACGTCAACTGGCTGCGCGGCCGGTCGCGCGCGCACCGGCTCGAGACGCTCGACGCGCTTACGCGCGATCTCGCCGCGCAAGCCCATGATCACACCGCCGTCACCGGCGACCTCGTCAACATCGCGTTGCCGGCCGAGTTCGCCACGGCCCAAGCCTGGCTCGACCGGCTCGGCGCGCCGGCCGACGTCACCTTCGTCCCGGGCAATCACGACGCCTATGTGCGCGCGGCCCTGCCCTATTGGGACAAGCATTGGGAAGCCTTCATGCAGGGCGACGCGGAGGCGGCGCGCGATCCGTCGGCAAGGGTCGCGCGCTTCCCTTTCGTGCGCCGGCGCGGGCCGGTGGCGCTGGTCGGGCTGTCGAGCGCCGTGCCAACCGCGCCGCTGTCGGCGTCCGGCCGCCTCGGGCACGACCAGATCGAACGCGCCGCCGCGCTTCTGCGCCAGCTCCGCGATGAAGGCCTGTTTCGCGTCGTCCTGATCCATCACCCCCTGCGGCACCGGTGGGCGAGCCCGCACAAGCGCCTCATCGACGCGGGACCCTTTCGCCGCGCGCTCGCGCAGGCGGGCGCGGACCTGGTGCTGCACGGGCATGATCACCGGAATGCGCTGGTGTGGCTCGAAGGACCGGGCCATCCCATCCCGGTCGTCGGCATCCCCTCCGCCTCCGCCGTGCCCAACGGCCACGACGAGCCGGCGGGCTATAACCTCTACCGCATCGATGGCGGCCCAGGCCGGTGGGCTTGCGAGGTCGTGTCGCGCGGATTTCGCCGCGACGGGACGGGCGCCGCGATGGGCATCGCGGAAACCCGCCGCCAAACCATTGCTCTGACCGACCGGCCGTAACGCCGCCCTGGCGGCAAAGAGCCAACGCCAGGCGCAGGTGGATTACTCCACGCCGAGCGAGCGAGTGGGACAAATCCCATTTATATCCCACTCCCGGAGTGGGACATTTCGTGGTTGACGGAACGCAGCGCCAGGGCTGGAATTGTCCGGTCGGACCGTCGAAGTCGCGCATCAGACACGGCCGCGGTCGACGAGGACACGCTCATGACCGCGCAGGAGCTGCTTCAGGAAATTTCCGCCTTTTGCCGGCAGACCGGACTGGCCGAATCCACCTTCGGGCGGCGCGCCGTCAACGACGGCAAGCTCGCCGCACGGCTGCGCAACGGCGGGCGCGTCACCACCGATACCGTCGATCGCATTCGCGCGTTCATCGAAACCAACCGCGGCTTGCCCGACGGTGCGCCGGCGAACGGTCCGGTGCGGGCGGGAAATGGGCCGTTGCGTGGGGCAATCGCCGCGCTTCTGCAGCCACCGCCGTCGCGCGTGCCGGTCGAGCCTTCCGCCGAAAACGATCCGCAGCGCAATTTCCGTTTCTTCGACAACCGGCAGAAATATCTGCTGTTCGTGAATACCTGCAGCGAGAAATGGGTGATCGCTCACCGCGTCACGCTGGAACTCGCCAACATCCATCCGCGCCCGCCGGCCGTGCGCCTGTTCGACGCCGGCATGGGCGACGGCACGGTGCTGGTGCGGGTGCTGCGGGCGATGCACGACCGCTTTCCGCACATGCCGTTCTATGTGGTCGGCAAGGAGATCAGCCTCGAGGACATTCGCCTGACGCTGCAGAAAATGGCCGACCGCTTTTTCGAGCATCCGGCCAGCGTGCTTGTCCTGACCAACCTCGCCTATGCCGATGCGCCCTGGCTCGCGGTGAAATCGGTGAGCGCGGCGTCCAGCCTCGTCTGGCACGAACTGCCGCTGGCCGGTAACTCGGCGCATCGCTTCGAGGACCAGATCATCGGCCTCGAAGGGTTCCTCGCCGAGAATTGGAAAGCGCGCGTGAGCCCTACGACCGGCAATCCGGTCTACGAGCGGCCGGTGGTTCTCGTGCTCTACCGCGAGGACCATAAATTTCTGCTCGATCCGATTATTCCGCGGCCCGGCGGCACGACCGCGGCCTACGACCTCGTCATCGCTTCGCAGCCCTATCGCGCCCGCTCCTCGCTCGACTTCAAGGTCAAGCGCGTGATCGCCCCGCTCGCGCGCGCCCTCGGACCCGGCGGCCGGCTGATCGCGGTGCATTCGCACGGGAACGACCCCGGCCTGGAGATCGTGCAGCGGATATGGCCCGGCGACAGCCCGTTCATTCACGACCGGCACCAGATCCTCAAAGCGCTGAAGCAGGAACTCGGCCCCAAGGGGCGCGATCTTAACTTCAACGCCTATGCCGACCAGCGCTCGCTGTTTCGCTACGACATGCACACGCTGCCGTCCGAGGTCGGCGCATCGATCGGCACATCGACGCTGTTCGCCGCCTGGAACGCCGCCATCTATGTCGCGCAGGTCGAGGACGACCGGCTCGCCGGCGTGGTCGCCGGCGGCCGATACCTCGACGCAACCTGCGACGTGCTGCGCAAGCACGGCGGGCTGTGGTTCTTCGACGAGTCGTACGTCGTCTCGCGGCGGCGCGACTGAACCAACGAGAAGAAGCGGAGCACGCATGAGCACTCTCGATGCGATGACCGCGCGCCCGGACGACGCCGGGAACGCCGCGCGGGACGTTGCCGGTTTCGTCGGCGCCACCTCGTTCGAGACGACGCGGCTCCTGGCCCCCGATCTCGTGGCGGTGAAAGACCTCGGCGGCGGCAGCGTCTATGTCAGCGCGATCCCCGGCCATCCCGCGGATGAGCAGATCGCGGTTGCCGCGGCCTTGCGCGCCCACGGCGTCGAGCCCATCCCGCACATCGCCGTGCGCGAGTTTGCGAGCGCGCAGGCGCTCGGCGCGCACCTCGCGCGCTTGGTGGAGCAAGCATCGGTAGGGCGCGCCCTCGTCATCGCCGGCGATCGCGCGGAGCCTGCCGGCCCGTTCCGCGCCGCCATCGAGTTGATCGAGAGCGGGCTGCTGCAGGACTGCGGAATTCTCGACATCGGGATCGCCGGCTATCCGGACGGACATCCGCGCATTGCTCCGCTCGATCTCGACCGCGCGCTGGCGGCAAAGATCGAGGCGGCGAGCCAGACAGGGCTGCGCATCCACATCGTGACGCAATTCACCTTTGCGGCGGAGCCCATTCTCGGCTGGCTCACGCGCCTGCGCGATCTCGGCATCGATCATCCGGTGCGGATCGGCTTTGCCGGACCGACAACGCTGGCGGGACTTCTGCGCTTTGCGCGAATCTGCGGCGTGAAGACGTCGGCCCTGGCGCTCGCGCGCAATGCCGGCCTCGCAAAGACCATGTTCTCGCTCACGACGCCCGACCGCCTGATCCGGCCGCTGGCCGAAGCCTGCGCCAACGGCCGCTTCGGCGACGTGACGCCCCACCTCTATTCGTTTGGCGGATTGGCCGCGACGATCCGCTGGGCGACCGCGGTTGCGGCGGGACGGATTGAGCTCGACCGCAGCGGCGGCTTTTCCGTCACGCCGCCTTGAGCAATCGACGCATCACAGCACCCAGCGGAACGCGCGGCGCAGTTCCGCGACGGCATTGCGGTCATACCAGCGCCCGTGCGCCATGATCACCCGTTCCGGAGTCCAGGCGATCATCCGCTCGGCTGCGGCCCGCACCGCCTTGCGCTGGCGGAAAAAGCTGAGCTGCATATCAATCGGCGTTTTTCCGTTCGGATCGGCAATGCCGGCCATGCGCAACAGTCCCCGCAGGAAGCGGCTGTGCACGCGCGCGGGTTCGAAATTCTCGATCAGATCGGTCAGGATCAGCGTACGCGAACTTCGATGAAAAAACTCGGCCTCGGTCACGACGCCGCCGGCGACGACGACCTGATCGATCGCGCCCGCCCAAACGACCGGCGCCGCGTCGCCGAGCTTATGGTGGGGCGGGAATTCGCGCTTCGCCCAGCGCTCCAAGTTGTCGACGGCGTAGACTTCGGCGTCCGGGAACCTGGCTTTCCAATCGGGCACCCACCAGTAATGGATCGAGCTCGGCGCGACGAGGCAACGCACCGGGCCGAGGGCGCGTACGCTGTCGATGAGCGCTTCGACTGGCTCGGTGGGGGAATGAACCCACAGGCCGCCGTCGGGCAGCCGCACGATCGTCATGCGCGTCGGGAACGGCAGCTTCAGCCCGGCAAAGAACCGAAACCGGATTTCCGGACCATCGACGAGCCAGACGTCGGCGGCGACCGGCTTGAGAACATTCAGCGGCGCGTAAGGAATGAAGGCGTCCGTCGACACAGCGCTTCTCCTTCCCGGCAGCCGAAGCGGGACGGCTTTCCTGTAGCGCCTGCACGCGGCTGCGGCGGCAGCCTGGCGCTGCTCAGGCGCGCGGGCGCAGAAAGAAACCGGAGTGAATTCGCTCCAGTCCATGAATCGGCCGGTTATAGATATAGATCCAGGCCTGAATGATGGTCGCGTCCGTCAGCGTGATCGGTTCGGTTTGTCTCACGTATTGCGTCGGCGCGGCCGCCGCCGGCCCGCAACCTTCATATTCGTCCAGCCGCGACAGGACCTCCGCGACGTTGCGCAGCCGGTAGACTTCGCCGAAGACCCGATCGGCGGGATCGGTCGAGGGGATCGCGCCGGGATAGGTTGCGACGCGATAGAGGCGGCCGTTGTAAAAGCCCTCGCCGACCAATGCGGCGTCCCGGGCGAGAACGGCATGCATTGCGTGGCCGGCGCCGCTCAGCAAGGTGCCATAGACGAAAATATTGTCGTTCATGCCGGACATCCGCCCCCACCTGTCACGCGCATTTAGAGCATTTTCCGGCGAAGTGGGAACCGGTTCGCCGGAGAAAATGCGACCACTCAAGGAGAACCGGAGCGAATTCCGATTCAAACTAAACGGAATTAGTCTAGCGGCCTCCACAGAACCGCGCGGCACTTGAAAAAAGCCCGGCGCGATCATCTGCGGCTGCCCGCCTGATCGGCCCCAGTGGCGGCATCGAGGCCGCCCTTGTCCGCGATAAACCGCGCGACTTCGTCGAGGCCGTGCCCCGCGCGGAGATTGGTCATCACGAACGGGCGCGCGCCCCGCAT
>JAEULX010000074.1 GCA_016793685.1 Bradyrhizobiaceae bacterium | reverse complement strand
CTCGACCCAGGCGAAAAGATCGGCATAGGGCGGGACGAGCGTCGGCCAGAGAACTTCGATCTCATCGGGTTCCCGGCTGCCGAGCGCCGCGCCCGCGGTTTTGGCGAGCCGGGCGGAAACGCCCACGCGCAGGGCGCCGGTGACGAGCTTCAGCAGCGCCCAGCGTCCGGTTTCATCGAACGCATCGAGCCAGCGCGCGATCTGTCCGGGCAGTTCGCTCTTGCCCAGCGTGGCCAGCGTGGTGACCACCTCGGTGAGGGTAAGCGCCGCCGGTTGGCTGCCTTGGCGTAGCTCTGCGGCTTCCACCTCTCCCCAATGGGGAGAGGTTGACTGAGCGCAAGCGAGGTCGGGTGAGGGGGCTCTCGTGTCAACAAGCGTCGCGCTCGGTTCCCCCTCACCCGGCTCGACCCTGTCGGCTCTCGCCGACCTCTCCCCATTGGGGAGAGGTGCTTTTGCAGGGTCCTTCGCCTCTCCCGGATCGTTTTCCTCGCAGCCTCCCCCCTCGAGGGGGGAGGGAGAAAGCGCATCGGGAAGCGCATGCGCGTCGGGCCGCGGCGGCTTGGGCCACATCAAGGCGACGGTTTCCGAGAGGTCGCCGACGTAATCGTATGACAGGGCGAACAGCACGGGGTCGGTGCGCTCGGCGATCAGCGCGCGGATGAGGCCGGGCTTGGCGTGCGGGAACGACAGCGCGCCGGTGAGGGCGGCGAGCGCATAGCCGCGCTCGGGATCGGGCGTCGCGCGGAAAAACGCGGTCATCAGCCGCAGCTTGGCGTTGCGGCCGTGCTCGAAGGCAAGGCGGTCGAGCAGTTCGGCGAAACGGTTCATGCGGGACCGCCGGAATCCGCTGCGCCGATCTCGGCTGGGACTTCGGACCCCTCCTCCTCGCCGTAGCCGACGAGATGCAGCGGGCGCGCGGAGAGGCCTTGCGTCTCGCACCAATGCACCAGCGCTTCTTCCGCGCCGTGCGTGACCCACACTTCGGAAGCGCCCGTCGCCGGGATCGCGCGGGTGAGCCCGTCCCAGTCACAATGATCGGAAATGACCAGCGGCAGTTCGACGCCGCGCTGGCGGGCGCGCGCCCGCACCCGCATCCAACCCGAGGCGAAGCAGGCGATGGGATCGGGAAAGCCGCGCGTCCACAGATCGTTCAGCGCCGAGGGCGGACAGAGCACGATCGCCCCGGCAAGCTTGCTCTTCGGCACATCGCGCACGTACCGCAGTTCGCCGAGATCGAGTCGCTCCGCGTAGTAGCGCGTGATCGTCTCGAGCGCGCCATGCAGATAGATCGGCTCGTCGTAGCCGGCCCCGCGCAGCAGCGCGATCAGCCGCTGCGCCTTCCCCAGCGCATAGGCGCCGACGAGATGCGTCCGCTCGGGAAACAATGCGCGCGAGCGCAGCAGCTTTGCGATTTCGCCCGCCGGATCGCCGTGGCGGAACACCGGCAATCCGAACGTCGCCTCGCTGATGAAGACGTCGCACGCAACCGGCGTGAACGGGGCGCAGGTCGGGTCCGGCTGGTCCTTGTAGTCGCCGGAGGCGACGATGCGCATGCCCTTGCTCTCGACCAGGATTTGCGCCGAGCCGAGCACGTGTCCGGCGGGATGAAAGCTCACCGCCACGTCGCCGAGCCGAATGACCTCGCCGTAGCCCACCGCTTGCGTGGCTCCGGCGAAATCGTCGCCATGGCGCAGCCGCATCAAGTCGAGGGTCTCTTGCGTCGCGAGGACGCGCCGGTGGCCGGCGCGGGCATGATCGGAATGGGCGTGCGTGATCAGCGCCCGGTCGACCGCGCGCAACGGATCGATGTGGAAGGCGCCCGACGGGCAGCCCAGCCCCGCAGGCGTCGGCGTGAGCAGATCTTCAGGACGCATGACGGTGAGATAGGCGTTCGGTGATGGCTTTCATACGGCGGCGCACCACGGCCGGTCGCAGCAAAAAATGCGGCGTTTCGCGTTATCGGGCCCCGGCCGGGCGCGATACACGTTCCGGCTCGGTTGACGAGGAGTTTGCATTTCTTGCATGCATCTAAAATGAAACCCCTGGCGCAACAGGTTGAGCACTAAATCCATGTCCGCACAAAAGCTCCTGCTCCTGCCCGGCGACGGCATCGGCCCCGAAGTCATGGCGGAGGTCAAACGGCTGATCGCCTGGATGAACGACCGCAAGCTCGGCCGCTTCGAGCTCGAGGAGGGGCTGGTCGGCGGCTCGTCCTACGACGCGAGCGGGACGGCCGTCACCGAAGAGACGATGGCCAAGGCGCATGCGGCCGACGCCGTGCTGTTCGGCGCGGTCGGCGGACCGAAATGGGACGGCGTGCCCTACGACGTCCGGCCGGAGGCGGCGCTGCTGCGGCTGCGCAAGGACCTCGGCCTGTTCGCCAATCTGCGCCCGGCGATCTGCTATCCGGCGCTGGCCGACGCCTCCAGCCTCAAGCGCGACCTGGTGGACGGGCTTGACATCATGATCGTCCGCGAGCTGACCGGCGGGGTGTATTTCGGCGAGCCGAAGACCATCGTCGATCTCGGCAACGGCCAGAAGCGCGCGATCGACACCCAGGTCTACGACACCTACGAGATCGAGCGCATCGCCCGCGTCGCCTTCGAGCTGGCGCGCAAGCGGCGCAACAAAGTCACCTCGATGGAAAAGCGCAACGTGATGAAGTCCGGCGTGCTGTGGCACGAGGTCGTGACCGCGGTGCATGCGCGCGAATTTGCCGACGTCGCGCTCGAGCACCAGCTCGCCGACGCCGGCGGCATGCAGCTCGTGCGCCGGCCCAAGCAGTTCGACGTCATCGTCACCGACAACCTGTTCGGCGACATGCTCTCCGACGTTGCGGCGATGCTGACCGGCTCGCTCGGGATGCTGCCTTCGGCATCGCTCGGCGAGGTCGACGCCAAGACCGGCAAGCGCAAGGCGCTGTACGAGCCGGTGCATGGCTCCGCGCCCGACATCGCCGGCAAGGGGATCGCCAATCCGATCGCCATGCTCGCCTCGTTCGGCATGGCGCTGCGCTACTCGTTCGGGATGGGGCGGGAGGCGGACCTGGTCGATCAGGCGATCGCGGGGGCGCTCGCCAAAGGCCTGCGCACCGCCGACATCGTCGCCGCGGGCGAAAAGGCCGTCAGCACGTCAGAGATGGGCGATGCGGTGATTGCGGAATTCTCCCGCCTCGCCGGCTGAAGCGACGGCGAACCGGTTCCCACCCCCCGGATCAAATCCGGGGCATGCTTCGCCCGAGAAAGCTGCAGCCGCTTCGGCCGCGGTCGCCGCGGCCGGGCAGGCTTGTCAGATTGCCGCGTGCGGCGCGTCAGCGCGAATCCCACCCGGGAATGTCGTAGAGGCCCGGAAGCGGCATGCGCGACCACGATCCCGGGGCGACGCTGTAATCGAAATAGCTCGGGAAGATCGTGTACGACGGCGACGCGAAATAATTGGAGTAGCTCTGCGCAAACGTCTTCGACTCGCTGCCCGGATTGAGGAACGAGCGCCGATTCACGGTAATCCTGGTCGCGGCGCGGTCGTCTCGGCCGTAATAAATGTATCGGGACTGCCGATATTCCGAGTTCTTGCGCGGAGCAGCCTCGGCCGGCGCCTGCAATATGGCAAAGGCAGCCGCGGCGAGCAGCGCGGCAGACAGGATTGAACGCATCTGGATCCCCCACAGGTCGTCGAACCAAACTATATCGCAGCTACAACGCACGACCCCCCGGGATCGGCAGCCTCCCCGCGGTTTATTTTTCTGGTGTTGCAGTTAATCAACACCGGCGGTCATCGTTTTGCCGGCGTCCTGCTCGAAAGGCTAACCCGGATAGCGGAACGCGCGGGCGCATCGGGCACAGGCCCGGCTAAATCGACCTTGCCCACGGCGCGCCGTTGAATCAGGGTCAGCTCTGCCCTAAAAGCGGCCCTCCGGCGGCCGTCTCGGCCGGCCGGAATGCGGAGGATTAATGATGGGTTACAATGTCGCGATCGTCGGCGCCACCGGCAATGTGGGCCGTGCGATGCTGGAAATCCTCGAAGAGCGCCGGTTTCCTGCCGACGAGGTGGTCGCGCTCGCCTCGCGCCGGAGCATTGGCGTCGAGGTTTCCTATGGCGACACGATCCTCAAGGCGAAGGCGCTCGACCACTACGACTTCTCCGATGTCGACATCTGCCTGATGTCGGCGGGCTCCACGGTGTCGAAGGAATGGTCGCCGAAGATCGCGGCGGCGGGCGCCGTGGTGATCGATAACTCGTCGTGCTGGCGTTACGACGCCGAGGTGCCGCTGATCGTGCCCGAAGTGAACGCCGACGCGATCGCGGACTTCCACAAGAAGGGCATCATCGCCAATCCCAACTGCTCGACCGCGCAGCTCGTGGTGGCGCTCAAGCCCCTGCATGACCGGGCGAAAATCAAGCGCGTCGTCGTCTCGACCTACCAGTCGGTGTCCGGAGCCGGCAAGGAGGGCATGGACGAGCTGTTCGCGCAGACCAAGGCGATCTACACCGCGAGCGACATCGAGACGAAGAAGTTTCCGAAGCGCATCGCCTTCAACCTGATCCCCCATATCGACGTGTTCATGGAGGACGGGTACACCAAGGAAGAGTGGAAGATGATGGTCGAGACCAAGAAAATCCTCGACCCGAAGATCAAGCTGACCGCGACCTGCGTGCGGGTGCCGGTGTTCATCGGCCATTCGGAGGCGGTCAATATCGAGTTCGAGGAGCCGCTCTCGGCCGACGAGGCGCGCGAGATCCTGCGCATGGCGCCGGGCTGCCTGGTGATCGACAAGCGCGAACCCGGCGGCTACGTCACGCCCTACGAAAGCGCCGGGGAGGACGCCACCTACATCAGCCGCATCCGCGAAGACTCGACCGTGGAGAACGGTCTGGTTCTGTGGTGCGTCTCCGACAACTTGCGCAAGGGCGCAGCCCTCAACGCCGTGCAGATCGCCGAGTGCCTGATCAACCGCAAGCTGATCCAGGCAAAGAAGCGGGCGGCCTGACGCTTCCCGCCGGCCTCCCCGGCCCGGCACGCGAAGACGCCGGGCTGCGGGCATGGCGCTGCGGCCGACTGGCCGCAAAAGAAAAGCCCGACCTCCGGAGAGGCCGGGCTTTCTTGCCGAGGCGCCCCTGTGCAACCGCTTCGGCACTTGGATTCGACCGGGCCGGCATCGCCGCCACAGTCAATTTCCGTTGCTTGGATGAAGCAACCAATCAGGCCGTAATTAGATCAGAAAGCCGCCGCCGGCAAAATAGGTAGAAGATACCCTTCGTCGGGAAATCGAATACTTTGCCGATCCTTTGTGTTGTTTGTGCAACTATGCCGCCGACGGCGCGCCCCGCCGCGGGCCGGCAGGGCTAGCCAGCTCTGGCTATGCGCCTGAGCGCGTTGAAGCATTTTATGGCGAAGCGCGCCCTCGGACGATGCGGAGGTGGGAACCGCAGAATGCGACCGTCAGGAAAACCTGACGCTAATCCCGACGCCGATCGTTATTCGCCCTAGAGCGAATACCGTTTTGATAGAATCGGA
>JAEULX010000027.1 GCA_016793685.1 Bradyrhizobiaceae bacterium | reverse complement strand
GCGCCCTTGCGGGCGGTCGCGGCCGAACCCGTGCGCGCGCACGTAGTCCTGCGTGAGCGAGGCGAACAGCGTCTGCGCCACGCCAAGCCCGACCGACCCGGTGGAGAAGTCGACGTCGTCGGCGTCCTTGGTGCGCGAGGGATAGCTCTGCGCGCCCTTGTAACCGCGGTAGTCGCGGAGCTTGTCGACGGCCTGCCGCCCCAGCAGGTACTGGATCGCGTGAAAAATCGGGCTCGCATGCGGCTTGACGGCGACGCGATCCTCGGGCCGCAGCACGTGGAAATAGAGCGCCGTCATGATGGTCGCGAGCGAGGCGGAGGACGCCTGATGGCCGCCGATCTTCAGCCCGTCGACATTTTCGCGCACGTGGTTGGCGTTGTGGATCATCCAGGAGGCAAGCCACAGCACCTTGCGGTCGAGTTCTTTCAGGAGCTTCAGGGTCTCGTCGGTCATGGCGGGTCCACGTGCCTCCGCGGGCTTATGGGATGCGGCGGTTTTCGGGTCTTCGCCGGAAATGCATCGCATCAGAATCCAATCAACGATATGGCATCGCTCGCGGCGCCGGGCCGCGGTCGCTTATTCCCGCTGCTCGCGCGCCGCTCCGAGCGCGACAAAGACATAGCCGACGATCAAGACGATCTCCCAGACGATGATCACCGGCTGGAACCCATAGATCTGCGGCAGGAGCGCGTGCACCACGATCATCGTGACCGAGCTCGCGAGCCAGATGATGACGCCCCAGGCCGCGCCGATCCACAGCCCGACCGCGGCGGTGAGATCGATGATCGCGAAAAACACCGTCGCCATCTGCCATGGCGGGTTTTGCGCTTCAAACCCGCCCCCGGGCGCCGCCCCGAAACCGCAGATCACGGCCCAATGATACAGCCCTTTTACGAGCGAAAGCACGGCCACCGCGCGCAGGAACACGGTGAGGCGGGCGGCCCAGCCCTCGCGGTTCGTATGCCGCTGGTCGATCCGCAGCGGCGCGATCGGATCGGCCGCTTCGCGGATGATCAGCGCGCTCGCGGCGCCTTCCTCCAGGTCCGCCTCCTCGGGCGCGTCGGGCGCGCCGCGGCGAAGCCGCGCGAGGTAGGCTTTCGCTCGCAGGGTGAGGTGGGATTCGGCAAGGTAGGAGCCAGCCCGCTGCAGGACGTTGGCGCCGGCGAGATAGGAGCCGGTTCGCTGCAGGACATTCGCGCTGTTAACGTAAGCGCCGGTTCGCTGCAGGAAATGCGCCCAGGCCTCAGCAAATCGCGCCAATTGCTACTCCGCCGTGTCGGATTTTGCCGGCTTGTTCGGCCCGGTGGGATTTGGCTCCAGCCGCCCCGCGCCCAATATATGCTGCAGCGGACGGCGCGAACAGCGATGAGCTGCCCCGGTCTGGCACCGCGGGCGGCGGCGTTGTCGGCGCGCCGCCACCAGCCTAAAAGACGTGGGCGGGGGACGGGTTAGTCACTGGCGTCAGCCGCGCGGAGGCAATTCATGGCGATCAAGTACGGACGCCCGCTGGAATCGAAAATGCGCTTCGTTCCGATCGGGGACGAGGCGCCGGCGCGCGCCGAGCAACTTGACATCGCGCATCGGCCCCGCCGCAACCGCCGCGCCGAATGGGCGCGCCGGCTCGTGCGCGAGACCGTGCTGAGCACCGACGACCTCATCTGGCCCCTGTTCCTGATCGACGGCGAACGCACCCGGACGCCGGTCGCCTCGATGCCGGGCATCGAGCGTCTCTCGATCGACGAGGCAGTCCGGGCGGCGCATCACGCAGCCGCCCTTCGCATCCCCTGCCTCGCCCTCTTCCCCTACACCGACCCCGCCAAGCGCGATCCGGACGGAACCGAGGCGCTGAACCCGGAGAATCTGGTGTGCCGGGCCGTCCGCGCCATCAAGCGCGAGGTCCCCGAGCTCGGTATCCTGTGCGACGTCGCCCTCGACCCCTACACCAGCCATGGCCACGACGGGCTCTTGCGCAACGGCGTCATCGTCAACGACGAGACGGTCGCCGTGCTGGTCAAGCAGGCCCTGGTCCAGGCCGAGGCGGGCTGCGATATCATCGCCCCCTCGGACATGATGGACGGGCGCGTCGGAGCCATCCGCCGGAGGCTCGACGGGGCGGGACGGCACGACGTTCAGATCATGGCCTACGCCGCCAAATACGCCTCGGCGTTCTACGGGCCGTTTCGCGACGCGGTCGGCTCAGCGGCAAATCTCTCCGGCGACAAACGTACTTACCAGATGGATCCTGCGAACTCGGATGAAGCGCTGCTCGAGGTCGATCTGGACCTCGCCGAGGGCGCCGACATGCTGATCGTGAAGCCGGGAATGCCTTATCTCGATATCCTGCAACGTGTGAAAGAAACGTTCGCAAGGCCAACCTTTGCCTACCAAGTTTCCGGAGAATATGCCATGATAATGGCCGCTGCCGAGCGGGGGTGGCTCGACGGCGAGAAGGCGATGCTGGAAAGCTTGATCGCCTTCAAACGAGCGGGGGCAGACGGCATCCTGACCTATTTCGCGCCGCGCGCGGCTGAACGGTTGAAGGGAGCCGTCTGACTGACGATTGCGTCAGGGGGGACGGTTATGCGCGACAGGATTCAAAAGCCAGGGCGCGGCTCGCGCCGGCTGGTGTCTGCGTTGGCGTTCGGTGTGGCGGGGCTTGCCGCCTGGGTTTTAGCGACGAACACGATTTTCCGGCCGGCCGACACGCCCGATTCGCGCGCCGTAGCGCCGGAGGCTGTCGTCGAGGCAACGCCTCAATCCATGCTTTCCATCATTCGCAAGGCTGACAAACGGGTAGCGCCTGCACCGGGCAGCGTCGCCGCCGTTAGGGAAACGCCTGCATCCGCGCCGAGCAGCGTCGCCGCCGTCGAGGAAAAGCCCGCTCCGGGTCCGGCTCCGGCGCCGACCGAGGTCGCAGCGGCTGGCGAGATATCCCTGCCCGTTTCCACACCTCCGGCGGAGGGAGTGGAGGTTGCCGCCGTGTCGCCATCCATGGGCGGCAGCGAGACGCTGCTCTCGCCGACCCTGGTTTCGCGGGCGGTGGAGCCCTCGCGCCGTCCGCGCGTCGCCGCCATTCCGCTGCCGCGGCCACGCCCGATGATTCCGGCGCCGGTGGCTGCCGGCCGTGAGATCACCGACGCGGACATCATGAAACCGCAGGTGTACTGACCTGGAGCGCTTGCGCCGCGCGGTGGCAAGCGCACGATCGCCTGCGCCTCGTCTCCACGCCTTGTCTCTACGCCGCGCCTGGCTTGACGAATTCCGCTCCAACGCATTCGGAATTCGCTCCAAGCGCCTGTGAATGATCGCATTTTCTGCAACAAGCCAGCATCACCCCCCGGCTCAAGTCCGGGCGTGTGCTGCGCCGGATAGTGCTTCGTCTCAGCGCCCGATCGCGACCGTTTCGATCTCGACGGGACAGTAGCCCTCGGCCGCCAGGGCATGGCGGATTTCCTCGGCATGCGGCCGGTCGCGCGTCTCCAAGGTGACGTCGAGCTTCGCGCCCTTGGCCGGGACGTCGAGAAACAGCCGGTGGTGGTCCACCGCCAATATGTTTCCGCCGAGCTGACCCAGGAGCGTTGCGATGCTCCCGAGCACGCCGGGACGGTCGCTGATGGTCAGCCGGAAGGAGACGATGCGCTCGTCGCGCTCGAGCTCGCGCACCATGATCGACGCCAGGATTCGCGGGTCGATATTGCCGCCGCACAGAATGAGCCCGACGCGCTTGCCGGCGAATCGCTCCGGAGCGGCCAGCAT
>JAEULX010000270.1 GCA_016793685.1 Bradyrhizobiaceae bacterium | reverse complement strand
CATTGTTTGATGATGCGGACCGACTGGCGCATCTCTTCCATGCGCACGAGATAGCGATCGTAGCAGTCGCCGTGCTTGCCGGTCGGAATGTCGAATTCGAGCTCCGAATAGCATTCGTAGGGCTGCGCGCGGCGCAGGTCCCACGCGGCGCCCGCGGCGCGCACGTGCGGTCCGGAGAAGCCCCAGCCCCACGCGTCCTGCAGCGTCATGACCGCGATGTCGACCATTCGCTGCTTGAAGATGCGGTTCTCGGTCAGCAGATCTTCGATGTCGTTGAGAACCTTCAGGAACGGATCGCAGAAGTCCCAGATGTCGTCGAGCAGCTTCGGCGGCACGTCCTGGTGCACGCCGCCGGGACGAAAATAATTGCAGTGCATGCGGGCGCCCGACGCACGCTCGTAGAAATTGATGATCTTTTCGCGCTGTTCGAACCCCCAGAGCGGCGGCGTGAGCGCGCCGATGTCGAGCGCCTGCGTGGTCGTATTGAGGATGTGGTTGATCAGCCGGCCGAGCTCGAGGAACAGCACGCGCATCAGCTGGCCGCGCTTGGGAACCTCCAGGCCGACCAGCTTTTCCACCGCGAGGCAGAACACGTGCTCCTGGTTGATCGGGGCGCTGTAGTCGAGCCGGTCGAAGTAGGGAATCGCCTGCAGATAGGTCTTGTGCTCGATCAGCTTCTCGGTGCCGCGATGCAGGAGCCCGATATGCGGGTCGGCGCGCTCGATCACCTCGCCGTCGAGATCGAGCAGCAGGCGCAGCACGCCGTGCGCGGACGGGTGCTGCGGTCCGAAATTGATGGTGAACGTGCGAACAGACGCTTCAGACACCCTGCCGGCCCCCGATCACTGTTTCGCCTTCTCGTCGCCGGGCAGCGGGTAATCCGCCCCCTCCCACGGCGAGAGAAAATCGAAATCCCGATATTCCTGGGCGAGTTGCACCTTGTCGTACACGACCCGCTTCTGTTCGTCGTCCCAGCGCACCTCGACGAAGCCCGTCAGCGGAAAATCCTTGCGCAGGGGATGGCCGGAAAAACCGTAGTCGGTGAGGATGCGCCGCAGGTCGGGGTGGCCGGTGAACGGCACGCCGTAGAGGTCGAACACTTCGCGCTCGAACCAGTTGGCGCCGGGGAACACCTCGATGATGGAGGGCACCGACGCCTTTTCGTCGACCTCGGCCTTGATTCGCACCCGCCAATTCTTGGTGGGCGACAGCAGGTGATAGACCACGTCGAACCGCTTTTCCCGCTGCGGCCAGTCCACCGCCGTCACGTCGACGAAGGCGAAGAACTGACTACCGGGATCGTCGCGCAGGAAGGTGACGACCTTGACGATGTCGTCCGCGCGCGCCGCGATGGTGAGTTCGCCGTTCGCCACCTGATAGCCGGTGACGGACTCGGGAAGCGCGCGCACAATCGCCTGTCCGAGATCGTCCAACCTGTCATTCATTGCGATGCCTCGAAGACGGACCCAGGCGCCGTCTCAGCGTTCGATCGTGCCGGTGCGGCGGATTTTCTTTTGCAAAAGCAGGACGCCGTAAAGCAAGGCCTCCGCCGTCGGCGGACAGCCGGGAACGTAGACGTCGACCGGCACGATCCGGTCGCAGCCGCGCACCACCGAATAGGAGTAGTGGTAATAGCCGCCGCCATTGGCGCAGGAGCCCATCGATATGACGTAGCGCGGCTCCGGCATCTGGTCGTAGACCTTGCGGAACGCCGGCGCCATCTTGTTGGTGAGCGTTCCCGCCACGATGATCACGTCGGACTGGCGCGGCGAGGCGCGCGGCGCGGCGCCGAAGCGTTCGAGATCGTAGCGCGGCATCGCGGCGTGGATCATCTCGATCGCGCAGCAGGCGAGGCCGAACTGCATCCACATGAGCGAGCCGGTGCGCGCCCAGGTGATCAGCTCGTCGGTCGCGGTAACGAGAAAACCCTTGTCGGCAAGCTCGTCGGTGACGCCGCGAAAAAACGGATCGCTCTCGCCGACCGGCTTGCCCGTCCGCGGATCGAGCACCCCGGTCGCGGCGGGCGCCCCTTGCGCGCGCTCGTTCAATCCCATTCGAGCGCTCCTTTCTTCCACTCGTAGATGAAGCCGACGGTCAGCACGCCGAGAAAGACCATCATCGACCAGAAACCGAACAGGCCGATTTCGCGGTAGGCCGCAACCCAGGGGAACAGATACGCAACTTCGAGGTCGAAGATGATGAAGAGGAGCGAGATCAGATAGAACCGCACGTCGAACTTCATGCGCGCGTCATCGAAGGCGTTGAACCCGCATTCGTACGCCGAGAGCTTCTCCGCATCCGGATTCTTGTAGGCGACGAGGAAGGGCGCGACCATCAACCCGAGCACGATGACGGTGGCGATGACGATAAAAACGACAACCGGAAGGTAGTCTTGCAGAATGACGCTCATTCGAGACCTCTGGTCCGTCCGGATGGCGGCAGCGCGCCGAACCCGCAGGCGGTTTCGGCCCGGTCCGGCCTAGCCACTTAAGATTCATTCCAGAGCAAGGCGCCGGAGGCTTAGCGCAGCGCACAAACTGCCGCAAGCCGCCTTATGCCGCATTCGGGTCGACAAAGCGGATTCCCGGCGCCGGCGCAAGCCGCGCGAGCCCGCCCATGATCGACGAAGAGTGCCTGAACGCTCGCCGGCTGCCGCCGTGGCGCGCACGGCGGCCGGCCGTCACTGCACCAACTCGGGGGCGCGCGTGAGCGGCTTCGGCGCGGTCAAATCGAGCACCACGCGACACAGACCGGGATCATCCGGGTCGCTCTCGATCTTGAAGCCGAGCTCGCCGCACATCGCGAGCATGGTCGTGTTGTCGCGCAGCACCTCGCCCTGGACCATGCGCAAGCCGTCGGCCGCCGCATATTCGATCATCGTCTGCATCAACAGCCAGCCGAGACCGCGGCCCTTCAGATCGGACCGCAGCAGGATGGCGTACTCGCCCGTCTCGTGATTGGCGTCGGAATGCAGGCGCACGCCGCCCAGCATCTTGCCCGAGTCCTCGTCGATGGCGACGAACGCCATGGCCCTGGCGTAATCGATCTGGGTCAGGCGCGTGATGAAGGTGTGGCTGAATTCCTTGACCGGCGCAAAGAAGCGCAGCCGCAGGTCGTCCTCGGTGACGTTGCGGAAAAACTCCAGATAGAGCCCCTCGTCCTCGGGCCGAACCGGCCGCACCAGGAGACGCAGGCCGCGCCAGGCCGGGTAAACGCGTTCCCATTCCTTCGGATAGGGCCGGATGGCGAATCGCGACTGGCCGCGCGCTTCGTGGTCGACCGGCGCTATCACGACGCGCGCGTCGACGGCGACCGCGCCGCTTGCATCGGCGAGGACGGGATTGAGATCGAGCTCCCGCACCTCCGGCAAGTCAGCCGCGAGCTGCGCTACTTTCACGAGCATCAGTTCGAGCGCCTGCCGGTCCGCCGGCGGCACGTTGCGGTAGCCGCGCAGCAGGCGCGACACGCGGGTGCGGTCGATCAGATCGGCGGCAAGCTTCAAGTCGAGCGGAGGAAGCGCGAGCGCCTTGTCGTCGACCACCTCCACCGCGGTTCCGCCGCTGCCGAACACCACGACGGGCCCGAAGGTCGGATCGTCGGCAAGGCCGATGATCAGTTCGCGCGCTTTCGGCCGCAGCAGCATCGGATGGACGGTGACGCCCTCGATGCGGGCGGACGGCCGCGCCGCACGCGCCCGGTTGATGATGTCCTCGGTCGCCGCCTCGACCGCTTTCTCGCTGGTGAGATTGAGCCGCACGCCATCCACATCCGATTTATGGATGATGTCGGGCGACAGCACCTTCACCACCACCCCCTGCCCTTTCTCCAGGAAGGGACGGGCCGCCGCGGCCGCTTCCCTGCCGTTGCGGGCGAGAATGGCGGGCGATACCGGAATGCCGTAGGCCGCGAAGAGCCGGTTGACCTCGAGCGGATTGAGCCAGGTCTTGCCCGCCGCGAGCGCCTCGGCGACGACCTCGCGCGCCGCGTCGGTGTCGGAAACGAACTCGGTCGGCGCGCTCGGCGGCGTCTCCATCAGCGCGCGTTTGGCCTCGACATAGCGCACGAGGTGCATGAAGCCGCGGATCGCGTCGGTCTCGCTGCTGTAATAGGGCACGGAGGCTGCGTCGAACGCCCTGGCGGCGCGCCCGTCATCGCCGACCCAGACCGCCAGCACCGGCTTGTGCGTGGGACGCTTGCGGCGATCCTCCTGAATGACGCGGACCACGGCGTCGGCGCACTCGCCGGCCGAAGAGAGTGCGGTCGGCACGTTCATCGCGAGGATGGCGTCGTTATCCGTGTCGTCGAGCAGCGCCTGCAGCGTCCCCGCGTAGCGGACCGGGTCGGCATCCCCGATAATGTCGATGGGATTGGACTTCGACCACACCGGCGGGAGCAAGGCGTTGAGCCTGTCCATGGTCGGCGGCGAAATGCCGGCAAGCGTTCCGCCGAGATCGATGACGCTGTCGACCGCAAGGACGCCGATGCCGCCCCCATTGGTCAGGATGACGAGGCGGTTGCCCTCGAACGGGCTGAGACGCCCGAGAGTCTCCGCCGCGGCGAACAATTCGTCGAGGTCGATGACGCGCAGCAGGCCGGCGCGCCTGAAAGCCGCGGCGTAGACCGCGTCGACCCCCGCGAGTGCGCCGGTGTGAGTCGCCGCGGCGCGGGCGGCCTGGGCGTGGCGACCCGCCTTGACCACGCTCACCGGCTTCACGCGCGCGGCGGCGCGCGCCGCCGACATGAACTTGCGCACGTCGGAGATCGACTCGATGTACATCAGGATCGCGCGGGTACGGCGGTCGAGGGCGAAGTAGTCGAGGAGGTCGCCGAAGTCGATGTCGATCGCATCGCCGATCGACGCGATCCCGGAAAAGCCGATCGACCGGCCGGCGGCCCATTCGACGAGCCCCGCCGCGACACCTCCCGACTGGGAAATCAAGGCAAGATCGCCGATTTTCGGCTGATGCACCGCGAAGCTCGCGTTCAGGCGCGCGCTCGGCACGAAGAGGCCCAGACAGTTGGGGCCGAGCAGCCGCAGGCCCCAGGCGCGCGCCGCCTGGCTCGCCTGCTCGGCGAGCGAATCCGGCCCGTGGCCCAGCCCGGCGGTGATCACGATGGCGGCGGCGACCCCGCGCGCGCCGGCCCGCGCAATGAGGCCCGGGACTTCGGGCGCCGGCACCGTCAGCACCATCAGATCGGGCGGCGGGTCGAGCGCGTCGATGCTGGGAACCGTGGCCTGCCCGTCGATCTCGGGATAGCGCGGATTGACCAGATGAATGGGGCCTTTGAATCCGGCCTTGCGCAAATTGCCGAGCACGATCCGGCCGATCGAGAGTTCGCGCGGGCTCGCGCCCACCACCGCAATCGAGCGGGGCGCAAACATCGACTTGAGTCGATAAGTGCTCATTCAGAAGCGTCCTCTGTCTCGCCGCATTACAGCGGCCTGCCGGCCGGAACACGCGGCCAGATCGCCGCTGAACCGCCGACAGGCTTCGCCTGTCCGATCAAGAACGGCGTCTTCGCGCGCCGCCGTCGCCCCATAAAGGACTCGCCAGACTTGGCCCGATCATGTGCCGATCGTGTGACCGGCCAGGATCGCGCGGCTAAACGTCTCGATCCGGTCGCAACCAATGGTCCCGGCCGACCGTGCCGGCAGGGCCTTCGATTGCGTCAGCGCCACCAGGGGAAGCCCCTGGAGCGCATCGATGCCGTCGCCGCCGATCGTGCGATCCCCATGAAAAATCACGGCCTTATCGACCAGATCGGCGCGCACGAACGAGGCGGCGACGCGCGGGCCGCCTTCAACCATCAGCCGCGTGATTCCCCGTTCCGCCAGCATTGCAACCACCGCGGGGAGATCGGGTGTCCCGGCCTCCGCGATTCGCGCGATTCGCACGATGTCGACGCCCGCAGCGCGCAGGTTCTGCTCGGCCGTTTCCGGCGCGGCTTCGCCGGCAACGACCCAGAGGGGCGTCTCCCGGGCGGTGCGCGCGAGACGGCTTCCGGGCGGAAGGCGCAGGTTGGTGTCGAGCACGACCCGTACCGGCGAGCGGGCCGCCATGCCGGGCAAGCGGCAGGTCAGCTCGGGATCGTCCGCGAGGGCGGTGCCGACGCCGATCAGGATCGCATCGTGCTGCGCCCGCATGCGGTGGACAAGATCGCGTGCCGCCGTGCCCGTGATGGCGACCGGCCGCCGGCCGGCGAGCGCGACCTTGTCGTCGGCGGAAAGCGCGAGCTTGAGCAGGACGTGCGGGCGCCGGTCGCGGACGCGGCGGATATGTCCGGCGTGAGCGCGTTGCGCTTCCTCGGCGCCGACGCCGACGTCCACGGCAATGCCGGCGGCGCGGAGGCGGTCATGTCCCCTCCCCGCCACCTGCGGATTGGGGTCCTCGATCGCGGAAACGACGCGGGCGATGCCGGCCGCGATAATGGCGTCGACGCAGGGCGGCGTCCGGCCGAAATGGGAACAGGGCTCGAGCGTCACATAGAGCGTCCCGCCGCGCGCCGCCGCCCCTGCCCGCCGCAGCGCCTCGGTCTCCGCATGCGGCCGGCCGCACGGCTGGGTCCACCCGCGCCCGAGGATGACGGGTTCATCCCCTGCACGCACGACGACGGCGCCGACCGCGGGATTGGGCCAGGTGTTGCCCAGTCCGCGCCGGCCGAGCGTAAGCGCAAGCGCCATGAACCGGGCGTCGGCGGCCGATCGTTCGCGGTCCTTCATTCGACGGGGAAATCACGCGGCCTGGTCGGCACCGCTCCGCGTGCATAATCGAAATGCCACCATTCCTTCGGGTAATTGCGGAAGCCCTCGGCGGTGAGCGCGCGCGCGAGCCGGTCGCGGTTTGCCCACGCCTCCTTGGATATCGACCCGTTCCGGGTGGTGCTTTTCGTCGAAAAACAATCGAAGGCGGTGCCGAAATCGAGGGTCGACTCTTTTGCCCGCTCCGCGAACGGCCCGTCGCAGGCGCCCGCCGCAGCAGGCGTCGGCAGGTCGGCATCGCTCGCCGCGACCAGGCCGAGATCGACCGCGATTCCCAGCGAGTGATGGGATTTCGAGGCGATGTATCCGAGCGCGAACAGCCGCGACTTGTCGAAGCCGGGATAGAAGACCGGCTTCATGGCGTCGCCGCCCGCGCCGCGCGACCAGGCGGCGAAGGCGCGCACCGCCTGGACCGGGCGGTAGCAGTCGTAAACCTTCAGAAGATAGCCTTCGGCCTTCAGCCGCTCCTGCGCGCGCGCCAGAGCCTCCGCCGCCGGCCGCCACAGGATGCATTCGGCGGCCCGATAGCCGGGCACCTTCGCCCCGGTGAAGTTGAACGTGCCGGCGTAGCGCATGTCCTGGCGGATGGTCGGGGCGACATCGCGCAGGCGGACGAATTCCTTCGGCAGCGCCGGGCCTTCGGCCGCGGCGGCGCCGGCAAGAACGCTCAGGGCAAGGACAAGGGCCGCGAGCCGGGTCATGTCATTGCTCCGCCCGCGCGGACAAAGGAGACGCCCGCCCATCACTTGCGCGCCGGCACGGGTCGCGCCTGGTCCTCTTCGCCGGCGAGTTCGGCCAGCGCCTGCTCGAAATCCTTCGCCTCACGGAAATTCCGATAGACCGAGGCGAAGCGCACATAGGCGACGTCGTCGAGGTCGCGCAGATGCGCCATCACGGTCTCCCCGATCGTTTCCGTCGTGACCTCGTTCTCGCCGAGGTTTTCCAGGTCGCGAACGATCTTGGAGATGGTCTGCTCGACCCGCTCGGGATCGACATTGCGCTTGCGCAGCGCGATCTCCAGCGAACGGGCCAGCTTGTCGCGATCGAACGGCACGCGGCGGCCATTGCGCTTGATGACGATCAGTTCGCGCAGTTGCACCCGTTCGAAGGTGGTGAAGCGGAATCCACAGCTCAGGCAAAGGCGGCGGCGGCGGATCGCCGCCGAATCTTCAGTCGGGCGCGAGTCCTTCACCTGGGTGTCGAGGCTGCCGCAGCTCGGACAGCGCATTTTGACGTCCTACTCCCGCGAGAGCCTCCGTCGCTCCGGAAGCCGGGCGAAGCCCGGCGGACCGAAACCCGTCATGCCGGCGCCTGCGCCCCGGCCGCCGGAACGGCGGCAAGCAACGCCAATGAATGACTAGAAGCCACTGTTTCTATTTGCAACTCACGCATCGTAGATAGGAAAGCGATCCACCAGCCGCTTGACCCTCTCGCGCACCGTCGCCTCGATCAGCGAGTCCTCTTCGACGCCCTTCTGGGCCAGCACGTCGAGCACGTCCGAGATCATGTCGCCGACCTGCTGGAACTCGGCCACCCCGAACCCGCGGGTGGTGCCAGCCGGCGTCCCGAGCCGGACGCCCGACGTCACCATCGGTTTTTCCGGATCGAACGGAATGCCGTTCTTGTTGCAGGTGATATGGGCGCGCCCGAGCGCCGTCTCCGCCACCTTCCCGGTGAGCTGTTTCGGACGCAGATCGACCAGCATGAGATGCGTGTCGGTGCCGCCGGACACGATGTCGAGCCCGCGCGCCTTCAGGGTCGCCGCGAGCGCCTTGGCATTCTCCACGACGTTCTTCGCATAAAGCTTGAACGACGGCCGCAAAGCCTCTCCAAATGCTACGGCTTTTGCCGCAATTACGTGCATCAGCGGGCCGCCTTGCAAGCCGGGGAAGACGGCGGAGTTGAGCTTCTTGGCGATCGCCTCGTCGTCGCTCAGGATGACGCCGCCGCGCGGACCCCGCAGGGTCTTGTGGGTGGTCGTGGTGACCACGTGGGCGTGCGGGAACGGGCTCGGATGCGCGCCGCCGGCCACGAGCCCGGCGAAATGCGCCATGTCCACCATGAGCAAGGCGCCGACTTCGTCGGCAACCGCCCGGAAGGCGGGGAAGTCGATGATGCGGGGATAGGCCGAGCCACCGGCGACGATCAGCTTGGGCTTATGCTCGCGGGCGAGCTTGCGGACTTCGTCCATGTCGATGCGGTGATCATCGCGGCGGACGCCGTAGGGCACCACCTTGAACCACTTGCCCGACATGTTGACCGGCGAACCGTGGGTGAGATGGCCGCCGGCGGCGAGGTTCAGCCCCATGAAGGTGTCGCCCGGCTGCATCAGCGCCATGAACACGGCGGCGTTGGCCGAGGCGCCGGAATGCGGCTGGACGTTGGCGAACCCGCAGCCGAACAGCTTGGTGACCCGCTCGATCGCCAGCGTTTCCGCGACATCGACGTACTGGCAGCCGCCGTAGTAGCGCTTGCCCGGCAGGCCTTCGGCATACTTGTTGGTGAGCACCGAGCCCTGCGCTTCGAGCACCGCGCGGCTGACGATGTTTTCCGATGCGATCAATTCGATCTCGTCGCGCTGCCGGCCGAGCTCGCGGCGGATTGCATCGGCAATCTCCGGGTCGGTCTCGGCAAGCGGGGCGTTGAACAACGTGCTCTCGGCGCCGGCGCGTGCGGAGGTCTCTCTCTGAGGCATGACGGTCTCCTGGTCCCCGGGCCGCGATTAGCACATTGCCGCAAAAACGCCAATCGTGGTGATGCGATCCCCACACGCCCGCAAGATGTTGTTGTGGAATCAACAATCCTCCCGGCGCGGACCACGGCCCGCTCGCGAGGTCGCCTGTGCAAGCAAGTCCTCATATGGCGATGGGGGGCGCGAACGGCCAGCGGCGGCCCGCCGGGCCGAATCCTCATTTTGGCGGCGCTTCGTCGGCCCAGACCTGGAAATCGGACAAGGTTCCCGGCCCGAATATGTGGGTCAGCGGCACATCGGCGGCGTCGCGGCCGTGCGCGATGAGGATGCGTCCGACCCGGGGCGCATTGTTGCGCGGGTCGAAGGCATGCCAACGGTCGCCCAGATAGACTTCGATCCAGGCGGCGAAGTCCATCGGCGGATAGGGCGGAGGAAGCCCGACATCGGTGATGTAACCGGTGCAGTAACGCGCCGGGATGTTCAGGCATCGGCAAAACGCCACCGCGAGATGCGCGAAGTCGCGGCACACCCCGCTTTGCTC
>JAEULX010000262.1 GCA_016793685.1 Bradyrhizobiaceae bacterium | reverse complement strand
CTTGTGGACGATGACCAAGCTCGGCACCCGCGTGATCGTCGCGCGTCACGGTCTGGAGCCCGCTCCGATTGCTCACGCCAAACTGGACGAGCTGAAGCGGAAGCCTGTCGAGGCGACGCCGATGGCGGAGGGCGCGGCCGGGAAGACGGCGGCAACGGAAGGGCCGGTGGCGACCGACGGGCTCGGCACGCCGATGCCGAACATGACCGAGGCGCAGCCCAAGCCGGCCGTGCCGGTCATGGCTGAGCTCAAGCCGACCACGCAGGTCCTCAACGATAAGTACATGCCGGCGGCTCCGGCGGCCGAGCCGTTGCCTGCCCCGAACGCGGATCCGGCTGCGCCTGCTGCCGCTGCTCCGCCGAAGCCGCTGAAGCCCGGTCCGGTTGCGGTCTTCATCAGTAAGAAGGAAGGAAAGCTGTTCGTCCGCAAAGGCTTCGATCCTGTTTTTGAAGTTCCGGTGAAGATTGCGAACCCGGAAGTTCCGCTGGGCACGCATGTCTATACGGCATCCGAAAACAGGGCCGACAGCCTTGCCTTCAACTGGATGGTCGTTTCGCTCCCGGGCGAGGGTCGGGTTGCGCCGGCGAGCGAGAAGCGTGGCAAGCGTGAGAAGCAAGCCGCGACGCCTCCGGTTCAGTCGGTGGGGACGGCAACGGCGACCGAGGCGCTCGATCGCGTCGAAATTCCAGCCGAGGCGGCTGACCGCTTGGCCGAGATGCTTGGCCCGGGCGCCTCGTTGATCATCTCTGACAAAGGTTTGGGCTACCAGACCGGCAAGGGCACCGATTTCATCGTCCTGTCGCGCTGACGCCCTTCAGTTTAATCCCCCCCCCCCAAGTCGAGATGGCCGGGCCTTGTGCCCGGTCATTTCGTTTGAACAATTGACGAAATGGTTATTGGCCGTGCGCTGCCGCGTACGCTAGGAACCTTTGAATCTCTAATCCAACCCTTCCGCAGCTCGGCGCCACTGCCGCTGACGCGCCGGGGAGGGCGAAGGATCGGCGGGGCATGCCGGACGTCACGATCGGGCTTGGGTGCGCGGCAGGCTTTCTCGTCATCGGCGCGACCGGGGCTGCGATCGGCCGTTTTTCATTCGCGAAGACAGTAATTTACGGACTTTCTCTCGCGCTCTCTCTGATCGCCCTCGGGCTCGCGCTGAGCTTCCTGCTGCGGCATGCCGAGGCGTCGACCGTTATCTTGCCGCTCGGGCTGCCGGGGACCGGGGCGCACTTCCGGCTGGACGCGCTTTCCGCCTTCTTTCTCCTGGTGGTCAGTCTCGGCGGCGCGACGACCAGCCTTTATGCTTTGGGCTACGGCCAATCCGAACGAGCGCCGCTCCGCGTGCTCCCCTATTATGGCGCGTTCCTCGGAGGCATGACCCTCGTTGTGCTGGCCGCCGACGCCTACTCGGTTCTCGTCGCCGGGGAGTTCATGTCGCTCGCCTCCTGGGCGCTCGTCGTAGCCCATTACCGGGATCCCGCCGCCGTTCGTGCCGGCTACGTCTACCTGGTCATGGCGAGTTTCGGCACCTTGTGCCTGCTCCTCGCCTTCGGCCTCCTCGCGCACGCCAGCGGCGAGTACACGTTCGCCGCGATGCGCGCCACCAAGCTGGGCCCGGAGGTCGCCGTGGCCGTCGCCGCCCTGGCCCTGGTCGGCGCCGGCTCGAAAGCCGGCGTCGTTCCGCTCCATGCCTGGCTGCCGCTCGCCCATCCCGCCGCGCCCAGCCACATCTCCGCGCTTCTGAGCGGCGTCATGACCAAGGTCGGCGTGTACGGATTCGTGCGCATCGTGTTCGACGTCGCCGCCGATCAGAGCCCCTGGTCGGGCCTGGTCGCGCTGACGCTCGGCGGGGTGACCGCCGTCCTCGGCGTGCTCTACGCGTTGATGCAGCACGACTTGAAGCGGCTGCTCGCCTACCACACCGTGGAGAACATCGGGATCATCTTCATCGGCCTGGGTCTGGCGCTTGCCTTCCGCGCCAACGGGCAGGATGGCGTGGCGGCTCTCGCGCTGACGGCGGCGTTGTTCCACGTTTTCAATCACGCGGTCTTCAAGAGCCTGCTGTTCTTCGGGGCGGGCGCGGTCCTGACGGCCACCGGGCAGCGGGACATGGAGCGCCTCGGCGGGCTCATCCACGTCATGCCGAAGACCGCGGTGGTCTTTCTGATCGGATGCGCCTCGATCTCTGCGCTGCCGCCGCTCAACGGTTTCGTTTCCGAGTGGCTGACCTTTCAGGCGATCCTGCTCAGCCCGCAACTGCCCCAATGGGGCCTGAAATTCGCGGTTCCGGCCACCGGCGCGCTGCTCGCGCTCGCCGCGGCGCTGGCGGCCGCCTGTTTCGTGAAGGCGTTTGGCGTGGTCTTCCTCAGCCGGCCGCGGTCCCCGGAAGCCGCCGCGGCCAGGGAGGTCGATCGCTTCTCGCTGAGCGCGATGTTCGTGCTCGCCGCCCTCTGCGTGCTCGCCGGCATTCTGCCGGGCTTCGTGATCGATTGGCTGAGCCCGGTGACGAGCGCCCTCACTGGCGCTGTCCTGCCGCATCAGGCCTCCATGCCCTGGCTCTCGATCGTCCCGATCGCGGAAAGCCGAAGCTCCTACAACGGGCTCATCATCTTCCTGTTCCTGACCGCCTCCGGCCTGTTCGGCGCCGCGGTGATTCACAAATTTGCGACGCGGGCGACGCGGCGCAGCGCCATCTGGGACTGCGGCTTTCCGCTCGACAGTCCGGTGACGCAGTACACCAGTTCGAGCTTCGCCATGCCGATCCGGCGCGTGTTCGGCGCCGCCGTGTTCGGCGTGATCGAGCGGGTCGACATGCCCCTGCCGGGGGAGATGCGCGCCGGCCATTTCCAGGTGCGGGTGCGCGACCCCGCCTGGCGCTTCATCTACGGGCCGCTGGCGCGCTCGGTGGCGAGAAGCGCGCAGTGGCTGAACCGGATGCAATTCCTCACCGTGCGCAGCTATCTCACCCTCGTCTTCCTGGCCCTCATCGGCCTGCTGCTGGTAGTGGCCGCATGGCGGTGATCATCGCGCTCGCATTGCAGTTCTTCCAGATTGCGCTGATCGTGGCGATCGCCCCGTTCGTGCTCGGGATCACGCGCAAGGTGCGGGCGCGCCTTCTGTGCCGGCGCGGGCCGCCGCTGCTGCAGGTCTATTACGATCTGTGGAAACTGATGCACAAGGAGGCCGTGCTCGCCCACAACGCGTCGTGGGTCTACCGCAGCGCGCCTTATCTCGTGTTCGCGGCGACCTGGACGGCGGCGGGCCTGGTGCCGACTTACGCGACCGGCCTCGTGTTCTCCTGGTCGGCCGACCTCATCGCCATCGTCGCGCTGCTCGGCACCGCGCGTTTCACCCTCGCGCTCGCCGGCATGGACGTCGGGACCGCGTTCGGCGGCCTCGGGTCGTCGCGCGAGATGATGATCGCATCGCTCGCCGAACCGGCGATGCTGCTGATCGCCTTCACCGTGGCGCTGATCGCCGGCACCACCCAGCTCTCGGCGATCGCGACCGTGTTCGTGACGGCGGAAACCGGCCTGCGCGTCTCCCTCGGTCTCGCCCTGCTCGGCCTGATCGTGGTCGGGATCGCGGAAAATGCCCGCATCCCCATCGACAATCCCGCGACCCATCTCGAACTCACGATGGTGCATGAGGCGATGGTGCTGGAATATTCCGGCCGCCACCTCGCCATGATCGAGGCTGCGGCCGCGGTCAAGCTCGTGCTCTATTTCTCGCTCATCGCCTGTCTGTTCTTCCCCTTCGGCATCGCCACCGGCGACAAGACCGCGGCGGCGATTGCGATCGGCGTCGGCAGCTTCCTGTGCAAGATGCTGGTGCTTGCCGTGTCGTTGCCGATCGCCGAGACGAGCGTCGCCAAGATGCGGGTGTTCCGCTATCCGGCCTTCCTCGGCGGCGCGTTCGCCGCAGCCGCGCTTGCCGTGTTCTTGCGCTTCGTGTCGCGGGGATTCTGATGCCATCCTTATGGTTCGACATCGCCCATCTCTTTGCCGGCGGCGTGCTGGTGCTGAGCCTCGTGCTGCTCTACCAGGACCGCGTCACCGCGGCGATCAACGTGTTCGCGCTGCAGGCGATCACGCTCGCGCTGTCGGTCGGGTGGCAGGCCTTCATCCAGAGCGAGCCGCTGCTTCTCGTCACCGCGCTGATGGCGCTCGCCGTCAAGGGTTTCGTCATTCCGATGGCGCTCCACCGCATCGTGCGCCGTCTCGACGTGCATCGTGAGGTCGAGCAAGTGATCGGCGGGGGAGCGACCATGCTCGCCGGTCTCGCGCTCGTCGCGCTGTCGATCCTGCTCTTGCAGCCCGTCAGCGGCGCCGGCGACGTGGTCGCGCACGAGGACATTGCGTTTGCGCTGGGCGTCGTCCTGCTCGGGCTTCTGATGATGATCACCCGCTACAATGCGGTGACCCAGGTGATCGGCTTCATGTCGCTCGAGAACGGCCTCATCCTGGCGGCGACGGGCGCCCGCGGCATGCCCCTCGTGGTCGAGATCTCGGTCGCTTTCTCCATCCTGATAGCCTTTATCGTGTTCGGAGTGTTCGTGTTCCGTATCCGCGAACGCTTCGACACGGTGGACGTGACCGTGCTCGAACGCTTCCGCGGCGAGCGGAGGGAGCAGGGGTGATGCCCGATCCCGCCGCTCTCCCGTTTTCGCCGATGCTGCTGGTGATCGTGCCGGCGGCGGCCATCCCGGTGCTCGCCGTCGTTGCCAACTATCGGCTGAGCGCAGCGCTCAACATAACCGCCTGCGCGCTGACGCTGCTCGTTGCGCTCTCGCTGCCCTTCCTGCCGGGCATGCGCAGCGATCTGTTCATCATCGACGACTTCAACATCTTTCTGCTGGTGCTGACCACGTTCGTCGGTTTCACCACCAGCGTCTATTCCGCGAGCTACATCAGCCACGAGCTGGAAACAGGACGCCTCACGCCCGTCCTGCTCCGATTCTATCATGCGATGTATCAGGCGATGCTGGGCGCGATGAATCTCGCGCTCATCGCCAACAATGTCGGACTGATGTGGGTCGGCGTCGAAGTCGCCACGCTCGCCACCGTGATGATGGTCGGCACCTACCGCACCCCGGAAGCGATCGAGGCGGCGTGGAAGTATTTCATACTCGGCACCGTCGGGATCGGGCTCGCTGTCTTCGGCACCGTGCTCACCTATCTCGTCGCCGCGAAGGTGCTGGGCGGCGGCCTGCCGGCGATGGCCTGGGATCTCATGGCGCAGAACGCCGGCAAGTTCGATTCGTCGCTGCTCTCGCTCGCTTTCGTCTTTCTGCTGGTCGGCTATGGCACCAAGGTCGGCCTGGCGCCGTTCCACGCCTGGCTGCCCGACGCGCACTCCGAGGGGCCGACGCCGATTTCGGCGGTGCTGTCGGGGCTTCTGCTCAATGTCGCGCTGTATGCGCTGCTGCGCTTCAAGATCATCGTCGCCGCAAATCCGGGGGCGGTCGATGCCGGCGCCATCCTGATCGTGCTCGGCATCGCGAGCCTTCTGTTCGCCGCCTTCATGCTGTTCCGCCGGCGCGACATCAAACGGCTGTTCGCCTATTCCTCGATCGAGCATATGGGGATCACGACGTTCGCCTTCGGGGTCGGCGGTCCGCTCGCGAATTTCGCCGGCCTCCTGCACATGAGCATGCATTCGCTCACCAAGTCGGCGATTTTCTTCGCCGTCGGCCATATCGCCCAGGCGAAGGGGACGCAGCGGATCGCCGATGTGACCGGCCTGTCGGTGACCCATCCCGGGCTCGCTATCGGTTTTGCGCTCGGCGTGATCGCCATCGCCGGGCTGCCGCCCTTCGGGGTCTTCATGAGCGAATTCCTGCTGGTCAGCACGGCCATCGCCCGCCAGCCGTTGCTGACTTTGCTGTTTGTCGCAGGCCTGCTGGTCGCATTCTCCGCGTTGCTGCTGCGCATGCACGGGCTGCTGTTCGGCGCGCCCTCGGGGAAGAACGGTCACGTGAGCGCCTCCTACGTGCCGCTGTTCATCCACCTTGTCCTGGTGCTGATCGCCGGCCTGTGGTTGCCCAACGCGGTCGTAGGCTGGTTCCGCGGCGTTGCCGCCATACTGGGGTGAGCCGGATGGATCACGACCGCATCGCTCGTTTGCTGGCGGAGGCGCCGACGGTCGCGGCGCTCAGGCCATGGCCGCGTTACGAGGTCGACCACGCCATATTCGGCGAGATCGGCTGCGTGATCGGGGAGGGCGAACGCGAACTGCTCGGCTTGTGGGCGGAGCCGGGCATGGTGCATATGGCGCTCCGGCGGATCGGAGAGGAACCCTGCGTCGTTTCGACGGCCGTGACCGAAGACCGGTTTCCCTCGATCGGCCGTTGGCATGCGCCCGCCATCCGGCTGGAGCGGACGATCCGCGATCTCTACGGCTACGTGCCGGAAGCTGCCGAAGACACCCGTCCCTGGCTCGATCACGGCGCCTGGGAAATCGCAAGCCCGCTCGGGCAACGGATCAGCGCGCCGCTGCGCGATCCGGCCGACTATGACTTCCTGCCCGTGCATGGCGAAGGGCTGCACCAGATTCCGGTCGGTCCGGTCCATGCCGGCATCATCGAGCCCGGCCACTTCCGCTTCACCGCCAATGGCGAGATCGTCGCCCGGTTGGAAGAGCGGCTCGGCTACGTGCACAAGGGGGTCGACGCGCTGACCACTGACGCGCCGCTCGATCGCGCCGCGCGGATCGTGGCGCGCGTGTCCGGCGACTCGACGGTTGCGGCAAGTTTCGCCTTCGCGCGCGCGGTCGAGGCAGCGCTCGGCTTCGAGGCGCCGCCGCGCGCCGCCACCATCCGCGGCGTGATGGCCGAACTCGAACGGCTCGCCAATCACCTCGGCGACATCGGCGCGATCTGCAACGACGCGGCGTTTGCGCTGATCCTCGCGCATTGCGGCATTTTGCGCGAGCGCGTGCTTGCGGTCTGCGAGGGCGTGTTCGCCCATCGTCTGATGATGGACGTGATCGTGCCGGGCGGGGTTGCGGCCAACATCACGCACGACGGCGTGCGGCTGATCAACCGGATGCTGGACGATATCGCTCCGCATTTTGCCGCGGTGGTCCGCTGCTACGAGAACACCCCCTCGCTCCAGGACCGCACCTGCAATACCGGGATCCTCGCGCCGGAGCTTGCCAAGCGTTTTGCCGCCGGCGGCTATGTCGGGCGCGCCTCGGCGCGCGATTTCGACGCCCGGCGCGACCTTGCCTATCCGCCCTACGGCGGCCGCGCCTTCGATGTGCCGCTGTTCACGGTCGGCGACGTCGATGCGCGCGTGCGGGTGCGGATCGGCGAGGTCCTGGCGAGCATGCAGCTGGTGCGCGATCTTCTCGCGACATTGCCCGAGGGGCCGGTGCTGGCGCCGGTTCCGCAAGCCGCCGCGCCGGGCGAGGGCATCGCGATCACCGAAGCGTTTCGCGGCGATCTTCTTGTCTGGCTGCGCGTCACACCCGAAGGCCGCATCGGACGCTGCCATGTGCGCGACGCGTCCTGGCTGCAGTGGCCGCTGCTCGAAGCGGTGATCGAGAACAACATCGTCGCCGATTTCCCGCTCTGCAACAAATCGTTCAACTGTTCCTATTCGGGGCACGATCTGTAAGGCATCGAACGTTGCGCACCCTTCTCCTCAGATCGCTGTTC
>JAEULX010000251.1 GCA_016793685.1 Bradyrhizobiaceae bacterium | reverse complement strand
CGCACGAGGATCGCATCGGGAATGCCGATCGGATCGGGTTGCGGCGGGCCGAGATCCTCCATCCGCCGCACCATGTCGTAGCCGAGATAGCCGAACACCCCGGCCGCCATCGGGGGGAGGCGATCGGGGAGGTCGATGTGGCTCTCGGCGATCACGGCGCGCAGGGCCGCAAGCGGCGGATCGTTGCAGGGAACGAAAGCGTCGGGGGCGGAAAGCGCCGTCCGGTTGACCTCCGCGGTCGTCCCGTTGGTGCGGAACACGAGGTCGGGGTTGAGCCCGATGATGGAATAGCGGGCGCGCACCGCCCCGCCCTCGACCGACTCGAGAAGGAAGGCGGGCGGCCTGTCGGCGGCCACTTTGAGATAGGCCGACACGGCGGTCTCGAGGTCGCCGACGAGGGACGTCGAAACGACCTGAGCCTCCCCACGCTCATAGGCTTCCGCGAATGCCGCGGCCTGCGGTTCGATCTGCATGAGTGGCATTTGCCCCGAGGCTATTCCGTCGCGCCCCGCCCGATCGCCTGGTTCAATGCTGTCTGATTGATCTTGACCCCAAAGTCGATCTGCAGCTGTGCGACATATTGCGCGATGAGATCATCGGAGTAGGCGGTGCCCAGCGTGTCGAGCAAGCGCTTCGCCGCGGGGCTCTGCATGTCGAGCGGCGGCACGGTGACGCCGGTCACGCGAAACACGATCCGTTGGGTCGGCTCCGCGCCCTCGGCGCTCGCGACGCCGTCCTTGGGGGTGCGAAACACCTCGGCAATGACACCGGGCGGAAGCGGTCCGCTCCCGCGGCGCTTCAGGCCGTTCGCGTTTTCGAGCGTCAGGCCGTTGGCGGCTATTTCGCCCACCCAGCCGCCCGCCTTGACCCTGCCGGCGATTTCGGCCGCCTTCTGGTCGAGGCGCTTGGCGATCTCCGCCTCGCGCCAACGCTCCTCCACCTGCGGCTTGGCCTCGTCGAAGGTGCGCTCGTGCGAGGGGGTGACGCCGGCGACCTCGTACCAGACAAAGCCGCCTCCGGGGATTTGCAGGGGCTCGTTCTCGACCCCGACGCTGGTCGCGAAGGCGGCGGCGACCAGGTCGACATTCTTGGGCAGGTCAGGCACCGGCTCGCCCTTCGGTCCGTGTCCGGACCGGTCCAGGGCGTCGATGATGCGCACCGGAAGTCCGAGCTTCTTCCCGATCTCGTCGAGGCGCTGCCCAGCGGCAAGCTCGTCCTCGATCTGGTCGCGGCGGCGTGCGAGATCGGCCTTCGCACGGTCGAGCGCGATGGCTTGCTTGATCTCGGCCTCCACCTTGGCATAGGGCGTCGCCTGGCCCGGTTCGATCTTGGTCACGCGCACGATCGCCGTGACGAAGCGTCCGGTCACCGGCGCGCTGACCTCGCCCTCCTGGAGCGCGAAGGCCGCGTCCGCGATCGCCGGATCGAGCATTTCCGCCTTCGACACCAGGCCGAGATCGAGGTCCTTTTCCGGGATTTTACGCTCGGCCGCGAGCGCCTCGAAGGTCATGCCGCCCGCCAGCTTGGCTTGCGCCGCGGCCGCTTCCTGCGCGTTAGGGAAGGCGATCTGCTGGATCTGCCGCTTCTCCGGCACCGTATAGCGGGCGCGGTGGTCGGCGTAGTAGCGCTCGGCGTCGGCGTCGCTCACCTCGATGGTCTTGGCGATCTCCTGCGGAGACAGCGTCAGGAAGAGCACCTTGCGCAGCTCGGGAGCGCGGAAGAGCAGCTTGCGCTGTTCGAAAAAGCCGGCGAGCTGTTCCGGCGTGGGCGCAGGGATGTCGCCGGCGTTCTGCGCATTGAGCGCGACGAACTCGATGCTGCGCTCCTCGTTTTCGTAACGATTCGCGAGGTCTGCGGCCGACTGGGGCGCCTTCAGGTCGCCGTCGATCGCTGACGCGAGCTGCCGCCGCAGCGCGGTGCGCCGCTGCTCGATGACGAAGCGCTGCTCGGTAAAGCCCGCCTGGCGGATGAGATAGAGAAAACGCTGCTGGTCGAACTGGCCGTTTGCTCCTTGAAACGCCGGCTCCCGCCTGATCTCGGCGGCGACTTCGCCGTCGGACATGCCGAGGCCGATCTGGCGTGCGCGCTCGTCGAGCAGCACCTCGGCGATGAGCTGGTTGAGAATCTGCCGGTCGATCCCGGTGGCGCGCGCCTGATCCGGCGTGATCGGCCGGCCCACCCGGCGCGAAATCTGCTGGAGGCGGTCATTGTAGAATTGGCGGAACTGCTCGATCGAGATATCGGCCGACCCGACCTGCGCGACGGTCGAAACGCCGGCCCCACGGAAAATGTCGCCGATGCCCCAGATCGCGAAGCTCAGGACAAGAAACAGCACGACCGCGGCCATGATGATCTTGCCGAGCCAATTGGCGGAAGCTTTTTGCAGACCCCTAAGCATTGCGTTCCATTTGGAAGAGTTGTTCGGTGCCCGCCCGCCGGGCGATGCCGGCGGCGGGAGCTGTGCTCGCCCGGCGCAACCGGCCGGCCGGCCTTCCGAGCGCCTCCCATCATAGGGAGGGCGGCGGGACCCCGCAACACGACCTCCCGGTGGTCGCGCGCGGCATTTGTCGCTGCGGAGAAATCGTGCCATAAGCAGCCGCCGCTTGGGGGCCGCGGCGCGTGCTTCCCCGCACTGGTCTAGGTTAGGCCCGGAACGAAACCCAACTCCGAGGATCACGATGGCTTCAGCGCGTCGCCCGCTGGTGGCGGGAAATTGGAAAATGAACGGACTCAAGGGCTCGATCGGCGAGCTCGAGAAGATGATGGCCGGGGCCGGCGCCTTCACCGGCAAGGTCGAACTGATGATTTGCCCGCCGACGACCCTCGTCGCGCAATTCGCCGAAAAGGCGAAGGGCTCGCCGATTGCAATCGGCGCTCAGAACTGTCACGCCGAAACCGCCGGGGCCTTCACCGGGGACATCAGCGCGGAAATGCTGAAGGACGCCGGCGCGACCGCAATCATCGTCGGCCATTCGGAACGGCGGACCTACCACAAGGAAACCGACGCCGAAGTGCGCGCCAAGGCGCAGGCGGCATGGCGCGCCGGACTGGTGGCGATCGTCTGCGTCGGCGAGACCAAGGACGAGCGTGTCGGCGGCAAGACCCTCGACGTGATCGGCACCCAGGTTGCCGGCTCGCTGCCCGATGGCACGACGCCGGAGAACCTCGTGATCGCTTACGAGCCGGTCTGGGCAATCGGCACCGGCCTGACGCCGACCATCGCCGACGTCGCCGAGGTGCATAGCTTTATCCGCGCCCAGGTCGCCAAGCGGTTCGGTCAGGCCGTCGCCGACGGCGTGCGTATCCAGTACGGCGGCTCGGTGAAGCCGTCCAATGCCAAGGAGCTGATGAGTGTCGCCGACGTCGACGGCGCCCTGGTCGGCGGCGCGAGCCTGAAGGCGGACGATTTCTTCGGGATCGCAAACGCTTATAAGTAACGGCGCGCGCGACCCATAAGCGAGCCTCGCGGCGAGCGACGGCTTGCGGGACAGGGGCGGCCCCGCGAAATGATTATTGCGGGGACCGTACCCTTGCGGCGCGGCGCACTATATGTCTCGTCGTTGGATGTCTCGTCGATGGCTGTGGCGGAGGATTTGAGGCCGGCCGCAAACCGATTTCGGCGCAGCCGCGCGGAAGGATTCTGATGCAGACCGTCATCGTATTGATCCATCTCATGATTGTCCTCGCCTTGATCGGCGTTGTCATGCTGCAGCGCTCGGAGGGCGGCGGACTGGGGATCGGTTCGACGGGCGGATTCATGTCGAGCCGGGGCACCGCCAACGTGCTCACCCGCGCCACGGCGATTCTCGCGACGGCATTTTTCATCACCAGCCTCGCGCTCTCGATCCTCGCCGGATTGTCGCATCGGCCCACATCGATCATTCAGACGGGAGCGCCGGCCGAGGCGCCGAGCGCGCCGGGCGCGCCGGCCCCGCTGGGTTCGGGCGGCGGCGTGCTGGATGCGCTGCGCAGAAGCGGCGAGCAGCAGCAGCAAGCGCCCGCAGCTCCGGCGGCCCCTGCGGCGCCGACCGGCCCGGAAGTGCCGCGATCGCAGTAACGCCCGGCCGGATTCTGAGGGAAAACCGCCGGGTGTTCTCCGAGTGCTAAAGCTGTTTTTCAGGAAGCATCAGCAAAGTACTGCTGGAGCTTGTTGTTTTTTGGAATATCCACGGCCTAGACAGGCGCTGCGAGAAACACTCGTCGAATCGATCCCGGCAGGCTAGAGAGCAGGTCCCATGGCGCGGTACATCTTCATCACCGGCGGCGTGGTCTCCTCTCTCGGCAAGGGGCTTGCCTCGGCGGCGCTCGGCGCGCTGCTTCAGGCGCGCGGCTATTCCGTCAGGCTGCGCAAGCTCGATCCCTACCTCAATGTCGATCCGGGGACGATGTCCCCCTATCAGCACGGCGAGGTGTTCGTCACCGACGACGGGGCGGAGACCGACCTCGACCTCGGCCATTACGAACGCTTCACCGGCCGCCCGGCGACCCGTCAGGACAACATAACGACCGGGCGCATCTATCAGGAAATCCTCACCAAAGAGCGGCGCGGCGATTATCTCGGCGCCACCATCCAGGTGATTCCGCACGTCACCAACGCCATCAAGGATTTCATCCGCGAGGGGAGCGATGGCTTCGACTTCGTGCTGGTGGAGATCGGCGGAACAGTCGGCGACATCGAGGGCCTACCGTTCTTCGAGGCGATCCGCCAGTTCGGCAACGAGCTGCCGCATCGCCACGCCGTCTACATCCACCTCACGCTGCTGCCCTACATCCCCTCGGCCGGCGAACTGAAGACCAAGCCGACCCAGCACTCGGTCAAGGAGCTGCTGTCGATCGGCATCCAGCCCGACATCCTGCTCTGCCGCACCGACCGCCCGATCCCGAAGGAGGAGCGGCGCAAGCTCGCGCTGTTCTGCAATGTGCGCGAGAGCGCGGTGATCGAGGCGCGCGACGTCGACAACATCTACGCGGTGCCGGAGGCCTACCACGCCGCGGGCCTCGATGCGGAGCTGCTTGCGGCGTTCGGCATCGAGAATGCGCCGCCGCCGGCGCTCGACCGCTGGCGATTGATCAACGAGCGCATCCGCAATCCGGAAGGGCAGGTGACGATCGCCATCGTCGGAAAATACACCGGCCTCAAGGACGCCTATAAGTCGTTGATCGAGGCGCTCTCGCACGGCGGCATCGCCAACAAGGTGAAGGTCAATCTCGACTGGATCGAGAGCGAGGTGTTCGAGCAGGAAGGGGATCCGGCGCCCTATCTCGAGCACGTGCACGGCATTCTCGTGCCGGGCGGGTTCGGCCAGCGCGGCACCGAGGGGAAGATCCGCGCGGCCCAGTTCGCCCGCGAGCGGAGCCTGCCGTATTTCGGCATTTGTTTCGGAATGCAGATGGCGGTGGTCGAGGCGGCGCGCAATCTGTGCGGCCTCGGCGGGGCGAACTCGACCGAATTCGGACCGACGCCGGACCCGGTCGTCGGCCTGATGACGGAGTGGATGCGCGGCAACGAACTGGAGCAGCGGCGCGCCGGCGGCGATCTCGGCGGCACCATGCGCCTCGGAGCCTATCCGGCCGTGCTCGCGCGCGGCAGCCGTGTCGGCGAAATCTACGGCAGGACGGAAATCTCCGAACGCCATCGCCACCGCTACGAGGTGAACACCGCCTACAAGGGACGGCTGGAGCAGCACGGCATGCGCTTTTGCGGCATGTCGCCCGATGGCCTCCTGCCGGAGATCATCGAATACGCCGACCACCCCTGGTTTGTCGGGGTCCAGTTCCATCCCGAGCTGAAGTCGCGGCCGTTCGCACCGCACCCGCTGTTCTCCTCCTTCGTCGAGGCGGCGGTGGAGCAGAGCCGGCTGGTGTAGTTCATGGCGCGCGCACTCGGATTATTGGCCGCCCTCCTGGCCATCCTTCTATGGACGTTCGCAGGCACGATCATTCAGCTCGAGAATTACCACTACGCCAACTCCCAGGGGCTGTGCGACGTCGCTTCGGCAAATTACGCGACCGACGCGCAGGCGCGCGCCCAACGCGACGACTGCCTGTTCAAGACGAACACGCGCCCGAGCGCGGTGACGCACCTGTTGTACGCGCTGCGGATTTGGTGACGCGCGCCGGCGCCCCCGGCGTCGTCATTGCAATCCGATGAGCAGGCATCGACGCCGTGGACGCTGGGCATGCGACCTGCAAAGGCGCTCATGCGACGCGCCTATAGATAGCCGGGCGCGGGTCCGACCCGCAAAAGTTCGCGGCTCCGGCGCTATACTGCAAGTATCTGATGAACAAGCATTAATCGCAGATCAAATGCGTGTTAGCGGCGCCGTCCGCCATCGAAGCGCCGCTGCCTCCGCGCCAGATGTGCTTACGGCGGCCCGCAAGGTATCGGGTCGCGTCAGAAAGGGAGGACTTAGCATGGTCCGGAACATCGCAATTGCGCTCGTCGCCGGCGCGACCTTGGCGACCGGCATCGCGCTCACGCCCACCGAAGCATCCGCCTGGGGCTGGCGGCGGCCCTATTATGTCGGCTGGGGTTATCGGCCTTACTACGCCTACGGCTGGGGCTGGCGACGGCCCTATTATGCCTATTACGGCGGTTGGCGGCGGCCTTACTATGCCTACGGCTGGGGCTGGCGGCGGCCATACTATGCGTATTACGGCCGTCCCCGCATTCTCGCTTACGGCTGGTGATCGCACTGCGCCCTGACCGGCAACGGCTTTGCTTGCCGATTGTTGCTGAAGCCCCGGCCTCGGCCGGGGCTTCGAGCAGGGGTCCGACGATGCGGTTTGCGCACGTCTGAATATCGATCAAAATCTCGCGAATTGTTTTAGCGGCGCGCTGCCGCCGGGATCGTTTTTGGCGCGCGACGCGCCGGGGCTGTCGCGATCTAACTTACAACTATTCGATACTATCCTTCTCTTAAGGTTAATAAAACGCCCCTGCGCCGCGCGGTCACAAGCGCGTTAGCTATGGTTTACTACAAGGGCGGTGCGCGCATACTGCGCGACGGAGGTAAGTCGCGATTACCTCGAAACAGGGAGAGATCCGATGGTCAAAAAGTTCGCCGCCGCCTTTGCTGTGGGAGCGATTGTCGCCGGTGGCGCCGCTCTGGCGCCGACTGCGGCATCGGCCGCGTGTTGGGGTTGGGGTTGCACCTACTACAGTTACGGCTGGGCCCCCGGCGTCACGACCGCTACCGCCACCTATGCCCAACCGGTCCTCGTGAAGAAGCCGGTCACCACTTACGTGTACGAGTGGTCGGCGCGGCCGGTTCAGTATTCCTATTACGCTCCGACGTACCGCCCTGTGGTCTATGCGTGGCGCTGGGGCGCTCCGCCGGTCGTCGCCTACGGCCGCTGATCGCATTAGCGCTGCTTTGGAACGAGGCACTTAGTGCCTTTTCCGGCGAAGCATGCCCCCGGACCTGATCCGGGGGTGGGAACCGGTTCGCCGGGGAAAGCGAATTCCGATCAATTCGAACGGACTTTGCTCTGGGAACGAAGCGATTTTCGAAGAGCCCCGACAGGATGTCGGGGCTCTTTTGATTCGGTCGTTCCTCACCTCGGTCTGCAGATTTGTTCGAAAACAAATGTGCAATGAAAAACAGCGCGTCACACCGCTGATTTATTTGTTTCGGCGGGTTGCGTCCTGTCAGCCGTTGTGATTGCTCTCGCCGACAATCGATCTTTTCATGTCGCAAAAAAACGCTGTCTCCCGTCCTGATGCTGTCGTCGCCGTCGGCTCCGTGCGTTTCGGCAATGCGCTGCCGTTGGCGCTGATCGCGGGGCCGTGCCAGCTCGAAAGCCGCGCGCACGCCCTCGAAACGGCTTCCGCTCTCAAGGAGATCGCGGCGGGGATCGGCATTGGGCTCGTCTACAAGACGTCCTTCGACAAAGCGAACCGGACAAGCGCCGGAAACCCGCGAGGGCTGGGGCTCGACCGGTCGCTGCCGATCTTCGCCGAGATCAAAGAGAAGCTCGGTCTTCCTGTGCTCACCGACGTGCACGAGGCTTGGCAATGCGCCCGCGTTGCCGAGGTCGTCGACGTGCTGCAAATCCCCGCTTTTCTTTGTCGGCAAACCGATCTTCTGATTGCGGCGGCCGAAACCGGACGTGTGGTGAATGTCAAGAAGGGTCAGTTCCTCGCCCCCGGCGACATGGCCAATGTCGTCGCCAAGATCACCGGCGCAGGAAACGCAAGGGTGCTGGTCACCGAACGCGGCGTGTCGTTCGGCTACAACACGCTGATTTCCGACATGCGGGCGCTCCCGATCCTTGCGCGAACGACCGGCGCCCCGGTCATCTTCGACGCTACGCATTCGGTGCAGCAGCCGGGCGGGCAGGGGAGTTCGTCGGGCGGCGAGCGGGAGTTCGTGCCGGTCCTCGCCCGCGCCGCCGTCGCGGTCGGCGTTGCGGGCATTTTCATCGAAACCCACCAGGATCCCGACCACGCGCCGTCCGACGGTCCCAACATGGTGCCGCTGAAAGACTTGGCGGGGCTCTTGCGAACGCTTGTCGCTTTCGATCGGCTGGCCAAGTCATGAACGAATTGCCTCCGCCCGGGCCAAACGCGGAGGCTACGCTGCGGCAGGCGCGCGAACCGCCGGGAGCGGCGCGGGTCTTGAACACCGCCGCCTTGGCGATCTTCTCGAGCAGCCTGTTCCTCCGGGCGGTCGATCCGGTCATCCCGCAGATCGCCGTCGATCTCGATCTGGACACCGGCACGGTCGCCCTGCTGTCGAGCGCCTTCGCGCTTCCCTATGCGCTGGTGCAGCCGGTCCTCGGGGCGCTTGCCGACACGCTCGGCAAGGCGCGGCTGATGAACATCGCGATCGGGATCAGCGCGCTGGCGGGCGCTGTCGGCGCCATCGCGCCGAACTTCGGGGTATTGCTCGCCTCACGCATTCTCGCCGGCGCGGTCGCCGGCGGCATTTTTCCGATCGCGCTGGCGCTCGCCGGCGATCTTGTGCCGGTCGCACGGCGGCAGGTTGCGATCGGCCGGATGCTTGCCGCCGCCATGTTCGGCAATCTGCTCGGCTCTCCTTTCGCCGGGCTGGTCGGCGACGTGATCGGATGGCGCGGCGTGTTCGCCCTCGTGACGCTGATCGCGCTGGTCGCCTTCGTCGCCGTGCTGATCGGCTTCCGCGGCATGGCCGAGGAACGGCGGCGCTTCGACCCGGCGGCGGTCGGGACCGGATTTCTGACCATTCTCCGCAATCCGCTCGCCAGGATCTGCTTCCCGGCGGTCCTGCTCGAGGGAATCGCCATCTTTGGCTTGTTTCCCTACGTCGCAGCGCTTCTGGTCGCGCGCGGCGAGGCGCGGGCGATCATCGCCGGCGTGGTCATCGCCGGATTCGGCATCGGCGGAATCATCTACTCGCTGGCGGTCGGGAGGCTGCTCGGCCGGTTCGGGGAGCAGCGCCTGATGCTGGGCGGCGGCGCCGTGCTCGCGGCGGCCCTGCTCGTCATCGCGACGGGAATGCCGTGGCCGGTCGAGTTTCTGGCCTTCCTGGCGCTGGGACTAGGGTTCTACTCGCTGCACGGGGTGATCCAGGTGTACGCGACCGAGCTCGCGCCGCATGCGCGCGGTCTCGCGATGTCGCTGCACTCGGCCTTCTTCTTTCTCGGCCAGGCGATCGGACCGATCTTCTATCGCTACGGATTCGCCACCATCGGAATCGCCCCGACGAACGCGGTGGCCGCGCTGACCGTGGTGCTCGTCGGAATCGCCTGCGCGAATTTCCTCCGGCGTAAGCGCTAGGGCGAAAGCGGGACCCGATCACGGCGGCGGCGCGACGCGAGCGCGGCGCTGCCGCCACATTCTGTGCTTTTGCCGCAACAGGCCGACAAACTCGCCCCCTCGGACTATGCCGGGGCCGATCGCGCCAATTTTCCGCCACACGCCTCGACGATTTCCGAGGGGTGGCAGGAACAAAGCTCTGGTGGGCGGTGTTCTGTAGTTGGGGGTGGGACTAATTTAATGGACGCGAAGACCGGCCTAAAGCGGAAGCTGCCGAGCCGTCATGTGACGGAAGGCCCTGAGCGTGCTCCCCATCGCTCCTACTACTACGCGATGGGTCTTACCCCGAGACAAATCCATCAGCCTTTCGTCGGCGTCGCCAGCTGCTGGAACGAGGCGGCGCCCTGCAACATCGCGCTGATGCGGCAGGCGCAGGCGGTCAAGAAAGGCGTCGCAGCCGCGGGCGGCACGCCGCGCGAATTCTGCACCATCACGGTCACTGACGGGATCGCGATGGGACACGAGGGCATGAAGTCGTCGCTGCCTTCGCGCGAGGTGATCGCGGATTCCGTCGAACTCACCATGCGCGGCCATGCCTACGATGCGCTGGTCGGACTCGCCGGCTGCGACAAGTCGCTGCCC
>JAEULX010000229.1 GCA_016793685.1 Bradyrhizobiaceae bacterium | reverse complement strand
CGATAGCGGCCCCAGTGATAGGGCACCGCGCCGCCGCCATGCGGAATGATGAATTTCAGCGTGGGAAAATCCACGAACAGGTCGGCGGTGATGAACTGCATGAAGGCTGTCGTATCGGCATTGATGTAATGCGCGCCGGTGGTGTGGAAGTTCTCGTTGCACGAGGCGCTCACATGGACCATCGCCGGCACGTCGAGCTCGACCATCTTTTCGTAGAGCGGATACCACCAGCGGTCGGTCAGCGGCGGCGCAGTCCAGTGGCCGCCGGACGGGTCGGGATTGAGATTGCAGCCGACGAAGCCGAACTCGCGGACGCAGCGTTCGAGCTCATCGACGCAATTCGCGGGATTGACGCCGGGGGACTGCGGAAGCTGACACACGCCGACGAAGTTGCGCGGATAGAGCGTGCAGACGCGATGGATCATCTCGTTGCACGCCTGCGACCATTCCAGGCTCGTGCCGGCGTCGCCGATATGGTGGGCCATGCCGGACGCGCGCGGGGAGAACAGGGTGAGGTCGGTGCCGCGCGCGCGCTGCAGCCGCAGTTGCGCGCCTTCGAGGCTCGCGCGGATCTCGTCGTCGCTGACGGCGAGCGCCGCGCGGCTCGGCCTCTCGCCAGGGTCTTTCAGCGCCGCGATCTGGCGTTGGCGAAAATCGAGCAGCTGGCGCGGTTCGGTGGTGTAGTGGCCGTGACAATCGATGATCATGGTGCTGTGCCTGCAACCGCTCACGCGTCCTCGGGGCTGTCGACATAGACGAGGCCCGCACGCGCGAGCGGATCGCGCATATTGTACATGTCGAGGCCGAGTTCGCCGGACGCAAGCCTTTGCCGCTTGCGCTCTTCGTCGGCCCTGCGCGCCTCGCCCTTGGCGGCGACGTCGGCTGCGGCTTTGCGCGGCACGACGACGACGCCGTCGTCGTCCGCCACCACCGCATCGCCCGGCGTGACGCTGACGCCCGCGCACACCACCGGCACGTTCACCGCGCCGAGCGTCGCCTTGACCGTGCCGCGCGCGGAGATCGCCCGCGACCAGACGGGGAAGCCGATCTCGCGCAGAACTTTCACGTCGCGGCAGCCGGCGTCGATCACGAGTCCGACGACGCCGCGCGCCTTCAGCGAGGTCGCGAGCAGTTCGCCGAACATGCCGTCATAATTGTCGGTGGTGCAACCAACCACCAGCATGTCGCCGGGCTGGCACTGCTCGACGGCGACATGGATCATCCAGTTGTCGCCGGGCTGGGCGAGCACGGTGACGGCCGGTCCGCCGGCGGCGCCGCCGGGCCAGATCGGACGCATGTAAGGCTTCATCAGCCCGTCGCGGCCATAGGCCTCGTGCACGGTGGACACCCCGAGCGCGCCGAGGCGCTGCGCGACCGCGGCTTCGGTGCGCACGATGTTGCGGACGACGATGGTTTTCACGCAGACCTCCTTCCGGGCGCAGAGAACCAGCCCCGAGGACGCCGGCCCAGTTGTGCGGTTCTGCCGAAAACACGAAAGGAAGGCAAACGCTCGCTGCTGCGCAGTGGGCGCAGGGCGGCGACGGCTATGCCGCCATGAGTTGCAAAAGCGCCAGAAGCCATCGATCCGGCCGGCGACACTAACGGGCCGGACAGATCGCCTGCGTCAGATCATGGAAACGCAGAACCTTAAAGCCGCGCGTTTTCGCGCGGCGTGATGGTTCTGGATGGGAACGATGACAGGGCAGGGACCTCGCTACGACGCGAGGTTTGCTGACGGCGAACGCCCACCAGGACGTTCGCTCTCTGGATACCGGAGCAGTTCAGCGATCAGCGCATCCGGTCACTGGCATAACCGACGTTCCTGGGAGGACCGCCGCCGCCGTAGGCGCGGGGAGGACCGCCGCCACCGTTGGCCCGGGGAGGACCGCCGCCGCCATAGGCCCGGGGAGGGCCGCCGCCGCCATAGGCTCGGGGAGGACCACCGCCGCCATAGGCCCGGGGAGGACCACCGCCGCCATAGGCGCGGGGAGGACCGCCGCCGCCATAGGCCCGGGGAGGACCACCGCCGCCGTAGGCCCGGGGAGGACCACCGCCGCCATAGGCCCGGGGAGGACCACCGCCGCCATAGGCCCGGGGAGGACCGCCGCCGCCGTAGGCGCGGGGAGGACCGCCGCCACCCTAGGCGCGGGGAGGACCGCCGCCACCAGAGGCGCGGGGAGGACCGCCGCCGTAAACTCCCCTGGGAGGATAGCCGCCGCGCGGACCGAAGCCGGCGCGCGGGTATCCATATCCTCGGCCATAAAAGCCCGGACCGCCGCGCCACACCCAACCGTTCCACCCCGTCGGGCCGCCCCACCAGGCGCCCCGGATCCATGGGCCGTAGTCGCACACATACCAGCCGGGGCCGCTCCATCCCGACCCATACCAGCAGTAATTATAGCCGCCATAGACAAAGGCAGACTCGATCACGACGGGGGCCGGTTCGATCGGCTCGAGAAGCACCGGCGCGGGTTCGATCGGCTCGATCGGCTCCGGCTCGTCGTAATCGGCGATCGGCGCGGGCACCACGACATCCGCAGCAAGAGCGGGCAATACGCCTAGCGCAACAATCGCCGCAGCGCTGCCGGCGGCTACGACCAGAAAACGCATTCGGTCCCCCTCATCTGAAACTCACGCCAGATATTTAGCGCGCCATTCGTGCGAAAGCGTGGCGGAGACGCGGCTAGAAGCAGCCCTCAGTCCGGGGGAGGCGTTCGGTTCGACAGGTCGGAGAGGAACAGGGATCGGATTTTGCCGTGCGAGGATCGCGCCGACCCGGCTTTGGCGGCTAGAATCTACTCGCCGCGATGAGGCGAAGTGCTTGGCGTGACGAAGTTATCCGGGCCGCCGGCTTCAATCGGCAATCCCTGTCGGCCAATGGAAATCGTTGATTGTTGTTAAGATTTGCTCGGATCGCGCCGTGCAATCGACGGCGCTAAACGCCGGTACTTAAAGGGTCCTGTCGCGCGGTTGTTCTTGTGGCCGCCAAATGCGCGGCGAAGAACGCTGTTGGTCGAGATGGCGTAGTCTTTTGCGTGGCCCGCAAGCAGCAGGCGATTCGAGGTTCATCACCCCGGAGACTACGCCACCTCAATTCCAGCACCTCGCGACAGGACCCCAATCTTATCGATAGATTTTAACGGTGGATTTGGAGTCCGGTCTCGGCGACGACCTGTTGGTCTTCGAAGGCGGCCCTTTCTTTTGCCGCGCGCGGACTGTTATCGGTCACCGAAGCCAGCCATGTCACCAGGAAGGCCAGCGGCATGGAGAACAAGGCCGGTTGCGAGTAGGGGAAGATCGGCTTGTCATAACCGAGCACCGTTACCCAGACGGCCCCAGACAAGATCACAAACGCCGTTGACGAGATCAGCCCGGTCAATCCGCCCAGAACGGCTCCACGTGTCGTCAGTCCTTTCCAGTACATCGACAGGATCAGCACCGGGAAGTTAGCCGAGGCAGCGATGCCCAGCGTCAATCCCGACAAATAGGCGAGGTTGTGTTTCTCGAACATGATGCCGAGAACGACCGCAATCACGCCGAGGAAAAGCGTCGCTATCTTTGACGCCCGTACCTCCTGCTCCTCGGACAAGGACCCCTTCATGATCGCGATAGCATAGAGATCATGAGAAACCGCAGACGCGCCGGCCAGTGCGAGCCCCGCGACAACCGCCAGGATGGTGGCGAACGCCACCGCCGACATGAAGCCGAGAAGAAGGTTGCCGCCGACGGCATGGGCCAAATGCATGGCGACCATGTTGCCGCCGCCGATGAGTTGGCCTTTGATGTTCCCACCCACGAAGTATTCGGGGTTCTGGCCGACCAGCACCATTGCGGACAAGCCGATCAGGGCGACCATGTAGAAGAAGACGCCCATCAGAACGGTGGAGACGAAGACGCTCTTGCGCGCCTCGGCCGCGTTGGGAACGGTGAAGAACCGCATCAGGATATGCGGAAGCGCCGCGGTGCCGAACACCATCCCAATTGCGAACGAGAGGGTATCCGCGGGATTCCTGAAGAAGGTGCCGGGTGCGAGAATCTTGATTCCGTCCCTGTTCACCGACGCAGCGTCCGCCGCCATTTTGTTGAAGTCGAAATGGAAAAAGGCGAAGGCGAGAATCGCGACCAGCGTGCCGCCGAAAATCAGCAGGACGGCCTTGATGATCTGAACCCACGTCGTCGCCAGCATGCCGCCAAAGGTGACGTAGATCGTGATCAGGATGCCGACGACCACGACCGCGATCCAGTACGGAATACCGAACAGCAGCGTGACCAGCTGTCCTGCGCCGACCATCTGCGCAATCAGGTAGAAGATGACGACCACCAGTCCGCTGAAGGCGGCGACAATCCGCACCGGCCGCTGCGCGAGCCGGAAAGCCGTGATGTCGGCGAAGGTGTACTTGCCCAGATTGCGCAGCCGCTCAGCCATGATGAACAGCATTATGGGGAACGCCACGAGCAGGCACAGGCAGTAGAGGTAGCCGTCGTAACCCTTGGCGAAAATCAAGCTGCTGATGCCGAGCAATGTCGCCGCGGAAAGCAGGTCTCCGGCGATGGCGAGGCCGTTTTGCGTGCCGGTAATGCCGCGACCGGCGGCATAGAAATCGCTCGCCGTGCGAGTGCGCTTCGCCGCCCAATAGGTAATGATCAAGGTAAGCGAAACGAAAAGCAGAAACATAATAATCGCCGGAACGTTGGGTTGGCGACTTGCGGTTTCCGCGGCGAAAGCGGCGCTGCTCCAAACTAATGCGCTCAGAGCGAGCGTGGCCCTCAGGACGAAAGCCTTCATTGGTTGGCCTCCCGTGCGATTTGTTCGCTGATTTTGTCGTATTCTTGCGAGGTAAGTCGGATGTATATGGCGGTTACAACCCACAGATACACGGGGATAAGAGCCCCAACCACGACGGCGAGAGTCGTGATCCCTATGACCGGGGTCGCCAGTAGGCCGGGATTAACGGCTGCTATCAGGATGAAGCCGAAAAACAGGACCATGGTTATAATCGCCAAAGTCCAAGCCGCTTTGCCTCGGCGTCTTACTAAGTCCTGATACTTTGGGTTGCTGCGAATGCGTTGATACAATTCTGGTGTCATTTGTGTTTGCGTCTCCTCTCAAAGCCCGTCCTCAAAGTTGATGAAGCTGCCGCCGTTGACGCATGAATTCGATCATGGCGGAGCGGGGGGTGCGGTTCGGGCAGGTTTTCGCAGTGGAGGGGAGCCACTCATTGCGGCGAGTCTGACGAGCGAGGGCTTTCGATGATCGACGTTTGGTCACGATCGCGCTGCTCTATTCCATAACTCCGAAGGAATGGCACATCGGTAGGGACTCAACCTTGTTTCGCATTCCATAACAAAATTGAGCAGTGCATAATACCCGCTTGACAGGGGAACGCAAAGCGTATTTTTGTTTTGCGTAACGTCGTTGTGCGGTGTGTAACTCGCCGATATGCGACAGGCGCCACGTCAGGAGCGCAAAAACGTATAGGGAGAGGTTCAGGCGGGTGGCTGACTCAGCTTTCGATTCCAGTGCCGGCGCAGCTTCAATTATCCCCAGTCGACCGCAAAGTTTCCGCGGCCTGAACGAGGACAGACTCGGACCGTCCGCCGAGGCCTTGCGCCCGGTCTTCGGTTTCGCGCATGCTTCCCGTTGCAGCTAGTTCTGCGCGGTCGGGTCGGTGAGAGACGGGCGCGCGCGAACTGAATTTGCAGAGGTCCATCCGTCCGGGCGGGCCGGGTCAGCAAATGGTCGGTTTATCGCGCCAGGCGGATCGCCGGTTTTCGCACCTGCACAATCTCAGATAACCGGAGATAGAGAGAGTC
>JAEULX010000089.1 GCA_016793685.1 Bradyrhizobiaceae bacterium | reverse complement strand
TCTTTGCCGTGAAGCTGTAAAAAATCCGGCGCGAGGCCGCAGACCGCGTCGAGGAGCGCTTCATCCGGGTCGACGAGGACCGCGCTGACGGCGATCTTGCCGCGCGCCTGCGCGAACAGCCGCTTCGCCTGCTCGATGCGCAGGTTGCGCGGGCTCGGCGCGAAGAAGACGAAGCCCGCAATGTCCGCGCCCGCCGCGATCGTCGCATCCAGCGCCTCAGGCGCCGTCAACCCGCATATCTTGACGAGCAGGGTCATGTCTCGGCTGAGCTAAGCTGTTTTATCAACCGATCCAGATCGTCAGCGAGAAGAACCGCATCGTCGTGAGCGATGTTGTAGATGATGGCCAGATCAATCTGCCAGAACTCGTGAACCAGGATGTTCCTCATCGCCTTTATTGCGCTCCAGGGAATTTCCGGAGGGAGCATGAGCATTTGCCTGGCTGCTTGGCCGCAGGCCTCCCCAATCACGACCAGACAAAAGCAAACTGCATCCTGCCGCAACCGGTCGGCAGCGAATGCGGAATAGCCGCCGTTCTTAACAAAATCCGATGCCCGCCTCGCATAATCTCTTGCGTCGATCAGAAGTTCGACGATGCTGCGCATCAGAAGGGGCGAACCGAGGCTTTGACCCGATCGCCGTATTCGCCCTTGAGCCCGCTGACAAGAACGATCCCGACCGGATGCCCGATCCGCTCGGATAATTCTACCTCGGCTTTCGCGAGGCCGAGCAGGGAGAGGCCGTCCCGCTTCTCCGCGAGAAAATCAAAGGCATCCTCTTCGAGAACATGCGCGGCGGTTCCCCGCGGCAGCAAACCGAGGAAATGCAGCGGGAACTTCTCCTCTACCGCGCGCAGATGGTCGAGAAGGATTCGTCGGTCGAGCTGATGCACATTCATCATGCACCGTAACATGGGCAGGGCCGATCGGCATGAACCGCTCGACTGGATCTTTGCAAGGCGCAGATTTGCAATAGGAATCTTAGCCCTCTGTCCTCGCGAATCCTATATTTTTTATGTTCTTCTGTAATTGCAAAGGCTGCGCGTGTTTTTGGGGGTAACCCAGCCCTACGCCGCGGGCGGCAGCGCGCGCGGCGGTGGCCATTGCGGCGGCGGGCGCGGATCGCTCGGCCGCTCGGCCTCGCCGACGCCGCCGTCAGGCGCCGCGGTTCCGCCGGAGGCGCCCCGGATACGGCGCTTCAGCCGGTCGATCTCCGCCTCGGCGCGACGCAGCTGGGACTCGACGCGGCGTGCGCGCCGCCGCCAACGGATCTGCTTGAGCCAGGCGGCAATGCCGCCGATCAGCACGCCCGCAATCACCAGAAGGAGCACGAGCAGGTACAGCGGCAGCTGCGCGCCGTAAGCGGGGTCGACCGCATTGAACGGATCGAACGAGATCGCCACGGTCTGGCGATTCGCGACGGCGAGCGCCACGATCAGGACCATGAGCGGTCCGAGGATGAGAACGGCAATGGCTCTGCGGATCATGACGACGGCTGTGCGACCGGCTCGTCTGCGGCCTCTCCCATGTTCTCCTCGTCGCGGTTCAATCTTTCGCGCATTTCCTTGCCGGTCTTGAAGAACGGCACGCATTTCTGATCGACCGCGACATGCGTACCGGTGCGCGGGTTGCGGCCGGTGCGCGCCGGCCGCTGCTTGACCGAGAAGGCGCCGAATCCACGCAACTCGACCCGGTCGCCGCGCGCGAGCGCGGCGGTGATCTCGTTGAGGATCGCGTTCACGATGTTTTCCACGTCCCGCTGGTAAAGATGCGGGTTTTGCGCGGCAATGCGCGCGACAAGTTCCGATTTGATCATCTGTCGCTTTCCGCCGGACCAACGACGCGACCGACTATAACAACCATCCGCGAGCGATCGCAGGGGCGCGGATGTCGCCGCCTAATTCGTCGATTGAGGGTGCCAAAGCGCCAGAAGACCGTCAAGGTTGAGCCGCTCCAATGTTTGCACCGCACCTGTCTGCGCGATTTGCTCGGCGAGCGCGTCCAGGCCGAGCGCCCGGAGCGTTGCCTCGCCCACATGCAGGAAGGGCAGGTCGCGCAGCCGGGAGCGCAGCTCCCAGTCGCGGACCGGCAGTTTGGCATCAATCCCCTTCGTCTTGACAAGCCAGTCGACGGCCGATTGTTCGAAGCCGATCGCATCGACGAGCTTGAGTTCGAGCGCCTGTCGCCCCGTGAAGACGCGACCGTCGGCCACGAAGTCGAGCGCAGTGCCGTCGATGCCGCGCCGTTCGCGCACCATACCCCGGAACCATCCGTAGGAGTCCATCACCAGCGACTTGATCGCCTCGCGCGCCTGCGGCGTGGTCGGTTCGAAGAAGTTCGGCACCGCCTTGAGCGGCGAGGATTTTATTTCTTCGATCTTCACGCCGATATTGCTGAGGAGATCTTCCACTTTCGGATACTGGAACAGCACGCCGATCGAGCCGACGATCGAATTGCCTTCGGCCACGATGTGATCGCCGGCCATGGCGGCGATATAGCCGCCCGAAGCCGCCAGGCCGTCGACGACGATCGCCACCGGTTTTTGCTCGGCGAGGCGGCGCAGCGCCGCATAGAGCTGCTCGGCGCCCGATGTCGTGCCGCCGGGGCTGTCGATGTGAACGATGACGGCGCGGGCGGAGCGCGATTTCGCCAGCCGCTCGATCGCTTCGACGCGATCGAGATCGCCGCGGATGATGCCGCGGATGGAAATACGGGCGATCTGCGCCGAGCCCGGCCCGGTCAAACCGAACCCGCGGCTGCGCATGCCGGCTGCCACCAGGACGATCGCCACGATGGCGATGACGACCGCAGCCACCCGCCAGAACGTGAGCTTCCGCCGCATGCGGCGGCGATCGACGATGGCATCGGCGTCAAGCGACATCGGGTGATCTCCTCACGAGAGGATGGCCGGCGAAGCCAGACCGCGGCATTTCGATGGATGAGCGGACGAGGCGCCGACGCCGCAGGGACGCCGGCGCAGCGTTCCTACTCCTTCTTCTCGGTCGCGCGCTTGAGCGCGGTCCCGAGAATATCGCCCAGCGTCGCCCCCGAATCCGACGAGCCGTATTGGGCGATCGCCTCCTTCTCTTCGGCGACTTCCAGCGCCTTGATCGACACCTGCACCTTGTGCGACTTGCGGTCGAACTGGGTGACGCGGGCGTCCACCTTCTGGCCGGCGGCGAACCGCTCGGGCCGCTGCTCGGACCGCTCGCGCGCGAGTTCCGAACGCTTGATGAAGGCGGTGAGATCGGAGCCGACGATCGTCACGTCGAGGCCGCTCTCCTTCACCTCGATGACCTCGCAAGTCACCACGGCGCCCTTGCGCACGTCGTTCGCTTCCGCAAACGGATCGCCTTCGAGCTGCTTGATGCCGAGCGAGATGCGCTCCTTCTCGACATCGACGTCGAGCACCTGGGCCCTGACCTTTTCGCCCTTCTTGAACTCGTCGATCACCTGCTCGCCGGGCCGTTTCCAGTCGAGATCGGACAGGTGCACCATGCCGTCGACATCGCCGTCGAGCCCGAGGAACAGGCCGAACTCGGTCTTGTTCTTGACCTCGCCTTCGACCACCGATCCCGGCGGATATTTCTCGACGAACACCTCCCACGGATTGCGCATGGTCTGCTTGAGGCCGAGCGAGATGCGGCGCTTGACCGGATCGACCTCGAGCACCTGCACCTCCACCTCCTGCGACGTGGAGACGATCTTGCCGGGGTGCACGTTCTTTTTGGTCCACGACATCTCGGAGACGTGGATCAGTCCCTCGATGCCGGGCTCCAGCTCGACGAAGGCGCCGTAGTCGGTGATGTTGGTGACGCGCCCCGTCAACCGCATGGCGACCGGATACTTCGCCTCGATTCCCTGCCAGGGATCGGGCTGCAGCTGCTTCATGCCGAGCGAGATGCGGTGCGTCTCGTGATTGATCTTGATGATCTTCACCTTGACGTGCTGGCCGATGGTCAACACCTCGGTCGGGTGATTGACGCGCCGCCAGGCGATGTCGGTCACGTGCAACAGACCGTCGATGCCGCCGAGATCGACGAAGGCGCCGTAGTCGGTGATGTTCTTGACGACGCCGTCGATCACCTGGCCTTCTTCGAGGTTCTGCACCAGCTCCTGGCGCTGCTCGGCGCGCGTCTCTTCGAGCACGGTGCGGCGGGACACGACGATATTGCCGCGCCGCCGGTCCATTTTGAGAATCTGGAACTGCTGCGGCACGTTCATCAGCGGGGTCACGTCGCGGATCGGACGGATGTCGACCTGGCTGCGCGGCAGGAACGCCACGGCGCCGTCGAGGTCGACGGTGAACCCGCCCTTGACCTGATTGAAGATGACGCCCTGAACCTTCTCGTTGTTCTGGAAGGCCCGTTCGAGCTTGCCCCAGCTCTCCTCGCGCCGCGCCTTGTCGCGGGACAGCACCGCCTCGCCGAGGGCGTTTTCGACCCGCTCGAGATAGACCTCGACGGTGTCGCCCACCTTGATCTCGTTCTGGCGTCCGGGACCGGCGAATTCACGGAGAGGCACGCGCCCCTCGGTCTTGAGGCCCACGTCGATGACGGCGAGATCCTTCTCGATCGCGACGACGGTTCCTTTGATGACGGATCCTTCCTGCATATTGCCGTGGTGGAAGGACTCCTCGAGCATGGAGGCGAAATCTTCGTGCGAAGGCGTGCTGGCGGCTTGAGCGGTCTGGACCATAGAATCTCCGTAACGGGACGACCGGCGGGCTTGTGTTAAGACAACGTCCTGACCGCTCGGGCCGAAGGCCCCGTAGACCTTCGGCTACCGCCGGAATTCGGCGGGCCGGCCCGATCAAACCGAACGGTCGGGACGAGATTGGTTCCGGGCGCCGCTGTCTCTGTCCGGCGCGGGAGCAAGGAATTCTTCCTCCGCCGCACACTTAGGCGCGAACTTGGGAAACACAAAGGCCGCCGAGCGGACCTGATCCGACGGCGGACTCGCGCTCACCTTGCTCGGGCGGCCTCGACGATTGCAACAGCGGCCCGGAATGCGGCGTCTATATCCAAATGCGTGGTGTCGAGCAAGTGCGCGTCGGGCGCCGGCAGGAGAGGGGCGACCGTTCGTTTGGTGTCGCGCTCGTCGCGGCGCAATATGTCGGCGAGAACGTCGGCCTCCTGCGCCCGCTGGCCGTTGGCGCAAAGCTCGAGAAAGCGGCGCCGCGCGCGCGCCTGCGGCTCCGCGGTGACGAAGATCTTCACATCGGCGCCGGGGCAGATCACGGTGCCGATGTCGCGGCCATCGAGCACTGCGCCCGGCTGTTCGGCGGCGAAATCGCGCTGGAACGCCACCAACGCGGCGCGCACGTCGGGTATGGCGGAGACGATCGAGGCGGCCTCGCCGATCGCGTGGCTCTTCAACTGCTCGTCGAACGTCGCCGGA
>JAEULX010000152.1 GCA_016793685.1 Bradyrhizobiaceae bacterium | reverse complement strand
GAGGCCCGCGCGCGTCTGCCGGCCTTGCCGATCGTCTTCATCACCGGACTTGCCGATTCACCCGTGCTGTCCGGCATCCGGCATGAGCACATTCTGCACAAGCCGTTCCTCGAGCACGATCTCGATCGCAAGATCCGCGGCGCGCTCACCCACAAGCATGTCGGCACGCTCGACGAGCTGATGTCGCTGGGCTAGCGCATTTTCCGGCGAAGTGGGAACCGGTTCGCCGCAGAAAATGCGACCACGCAAGAACAGCTAGCGCATTTTCCGGCGAAGCATGCCTCGGACCTGATCCGGGGCTTTTTCTGATGGCGCTGCCGCTGCCGACCCTACCACCACAGCGCGGCGCCGGCGGCGGTTTCCGCCTCGCGATCGTCGACGCTGAGCGGGCGGTCCTGCGCGCGGTCGAGCGCGGTGAGCACCCGGCGCTTGGCGAAATCGAAGGCGGCCGACTGGCGGTCGCGCGGGCGCGGCAGGTCGATGGCGATCTCCTCGCCGACGCGTCCCGGCCGCGGGCGCATCACCACCACGCGATCGCCGAGCACGATCGCTTCATCGACGTCATGAGTGACCACGACCAGCGTCGGCTTCAGCTCGGCCCAGAGACTGAGCAGATGGTCCTGCAGATCGGCGCGGGTGAAAGCGTCGAGCGCGGAAAAGGGCTCGTCGAGCAGAAGGACCTCGGGCCGGGTGACGAGCGCGCGCGCGATCGCGACGCGCTGCGCCTGTCCGCCCGACAATTCGCGCGGCCAGACGCCCGCTTTCTCGAACAACCCGACGCGCTGAAGCTGCGCCGCCACCCGCCGCTGGCGCACCGCCTGCGCGAGCTTGGGAAGTCCGAACCCGACATTGTCGGCGACGGTAAGCCAGGGCAGCAGCCGCGGCTCCTGAAACACCATGCCGATCTTCGGGTGCGGCGCGGTTATCGCCGCTCCATCGAGCGAGACGCGTCCGGCCGTGGGGGGATCGAGGCCGGAGATGACGCGCAGCAAGGTTGACTTTCCGCAGCCGGACCCGCCGACCACGGACAGGATTTCGCCGAGCGCGACATTGAGGGTCACGCCGTCGAGCGCCCGCACGCCGTTGGGATAGGTCTTGCCGATCCGGTCGAGCGCGAGCATTCAGCGCTCCCTATGGTGCGTGACGACGTCCTGCCAACGCAGGAACGGGGTGGAAACCGCGACCAGCAGCCAGTCGGTGATCTTGCCGACGATGGCGAAGGCGACGATCGCAGCGACGATCTGGGCGGGCTTGCCGAGCTGCTGCCCGTCGATGAGGAGATAGCCGAGCCCTTCGGCGGCGCCCATGAATTCGGCGGCGACGACGAACATCCAGCCGAGCCCGAGGCCGGCGCGGAGCGCGATGACGTATTCCGGCAGCACCGCCGGCAACAGGATGCGGCGGATCATCGCCGGCCCGGAAAGGCGGAAAATGCGACCGATCTCGACGATCTTGCGATCGACCGACATGATCGCGCCCATCACGCCGAGGTAGACCGGAAAGAACACGCCGACCGCGATCAGGGCGACCTTGGAAGCCTCGAAAATGCCGAGCCAGAGGATGAACAGCGGCACCCAGGCGATCGACGGGATTGCCCGCAACGCCTGCAGCGTCGGGTCGGCGAGCGAGCGCGCCAGCGCCGAATAGCCGGCGAGCGCGCCGAGCACCGTTCCGAATGCGACGCCGATGCCGAATCCGGCCAGGACCCGCAGCAGCGTCGCGATCGTGTGACGGGTGAGTTCGCCGGTGGAGGCGAGTTCCATGAAGGTCGTGAAGATGCGGGAGGGCGGCGGCACCAGCCGTCCGCTGGACAGGCCGGCGTACACCGCCAACTCCCACAGCGCGGCGACGCTGACCGGCACGAGCAGCCCGAGCGCGATGGCGCGCCAGCGGTTGCGCCGGTCCGGCGCCGGACGCGCCATTGGCTCGTCCAGCGCCGCAATGGGTTGAGCGTCGACAGTCATTATCGCAATCAACCGCCGGACGGGGCCGGCGTCAATTGGAAGCCGGCGGCAACTGGTCGGAGATCAGTCCGTCGACGACAGCCTTCACGTCGACCGACGGCGCGATCACGCCGGCCTCCTGCAACGCGAGCCCGGCGGCGAGGATCGATTCGCGTTGCGCCGCGCCGACGCGGCTTTGGGTGAGGTCGGTGCGCTCCTTGAGCTGCTTGTCGACGACGGGTTCCGGCAGCTTGGTCACCGCAATGAATGACTTTTTCAGACTGGGGTAGTCGGCCAGCGCCGCCTTGCGCGCGTCCTCGTATACGGCGAGCACCCGCTTCACCAGGTCGGGGTGTTCCTTGAGGAATTCCTCGCGCACGTTGAGGATGCCCCAGGTATTGGCCTCCGGGTTGCGGTAGAACAGCCGCGCGCCGTCCTGGACCTCGGCCTGCGCCATCATCGGGTCGAGCCCGGCCCAGGCGTCGACATCGCCGCGGATCAGCGCGGTCTTGCCGTCCGGATGCTGCAGCAGCACCGGCTGGATGTCCTTTTCGGTCAGGCCCGCCGACTGCAGGGCGCGGACGAGAAAAATGTGCGGATCGGTGCCGCGGGTGACGGCGACGCGCTTGCCCTTGAGGTCGGCGATCTTCTCGATCTTGCTGTCCTTGGGAGCGACCAGCGCCGTCCATTCCGGGCGCGAATAGGCGTAGATCGACTTGATCGGGTTACCGTTGATCTTGCTGACCAGCGCCGCGGCGCCTGCGCTCGAGCCGAAATCGATCGAGCCGGCGTTCAGGAATTCCAGCGCCTTGTTGGAGCCGAGCGACTGCACCCAGCGAATGCCGATGCCGTCCTTGGCGAACTCCTTTTCCAGGAGCCCCCTGTCCTTGAGGAGCATCGATACCGGGTTGTAGGTCGCCCAGTCGATGCGGATTTCGCTCGGCTTGTCGGCGGCGCGCGCGGCCGTCGCGGCGGCCAGCGCGGTCCCCATCGCGACCGCGATCAGGGAACGTCGGGAGAAATGGATCATAAGACCTCCATGCATGCCTGCGGCGCCGCTTGCTCGAACGGGGGCCGAGGCCGGTTCTGTCGGAGGCGGGATTTGGCGGCCCGCCGGCAGCCTGGCGGGGGACGGGCCCCTGCGCTTTAGCTGCATTTGTTAAGCGCCCGCAAGCTGCGTTGCTCAAATCGGCGCTGGTGCGTCGTCTTGGCGGAGGAACATATGTGCGTCAATGAAATATAGCCGCAAATTGGCAAGACCGGGGGGAAGGACTTTCTCGGAACGCCCGCCTTGGGCAGCCGCCCATTCCCGGAACCCGACCCGGGGCGCCGCCGCCCGTGACACCTCGCGTTCCGAACGCTATTTATTCGGTATGGATACGGTCACGGATAAGCCACCCGCCGCCGTCTCGGAGCTGTTCGACGCCGAGACGGCCAAAGTCGATCTCAGTCACATCGCCAACGACTATGGCGGCCGTGAGCACGAGTTGCGGCTCGCGGTGGCCCAGCGGCTCAAAACGGCGCTCCTCGACGGACGGGCGCGGGCCGAACAGCTTTTGTTCGAGGACCGGCAGGGCAGGGCCTGCGCCGTGCGCCTCTCGCAAATGCAGGACGCGATCATCCGCGTGCTCTACGAGTTCGCCACCACCCATCTCTATTCGGCCCAGAATCCGTCCGAGGGCGAGCACATGGCGATCGTCGCGACCGGCGGCTATGGCCGCGGGATGCTCGCGCCGGGGTCCGACATCGATCTTCTGTTCCTGCTTCCCTACAAGCAGACCGCCTGGGGCGAATCAATCGCCGAAGCGATTCTCTATTGCCTGTGGGACATGGGGCTGAAGGTCGGGCACGCGACCCGCTCGGTGGACGAATGCATCCGCCAGGCGCGGGCCGACATGACCATCCGCACCGCCATTCTCGAGGCGCGCTTCCTGTTCGGGGAGCGCAGCCTGTTCGACGAACTCGTGGCGCGATTCGACAGGGACATCGCCCAGAGCACGGGCCCGGAATTCGTCGCCTCCAAGCTTGCCGAGCGCGAAGAACGGCTGCGCCGCGTCGGGCAGTCGCGCTACCTGGTCGAGCCGAACGTCAAGGACGGCAAGGGCGGGCTGCGCGACCTGCATACGCTGTTCTGGATCGCCAAATATGTCTACCGGGTGCGCAGGCCGGAGGAACTGATCGATCGCGAGGTGTTCGACCGGCAGGAATACAGCCTGTTCCAGCGCTGCGAGAATTTCCTGTGGTCGGTGCGCTGCCACATGCATTTCATCACCGGCAGGGCGGAGGAGCGGCTCTCCTTCGACATCCAGCGCGAGATGGCCAAGCGGCTCGGCTATACGAGCCACCCCGGCATGCGCGATGTCGAGCGCTTCATGAAGCACTACTTCCTGATCGCAAAGGACGTCGGCGACCTCACCGCCATCCTGTGCGCCGGGCTCGAAGCCCGCCACCAGAAGGATGTGCCGGTGCTCAACCGCTTCGTGGCGCGCCTGCGGAGACGGGCGCCGCGTTCGCTGCGCGAGAGCGACGATTTCGTCATCGACAACAACCGCATCAATATTGCCGATCCGGACGCGTTCAGGCGCGATCCGAAGAACCTCATCCGCATTTTCCGCCTCGCGCAGCAGCACAATCTCGCCTTTCACCCCGATGCGATGCGGGCCGCGACCCGCTCGCTGAAGCTGATCGACAAGCACCTGCGCGCCGACCGGCAGGCCTACCGCCTGTTCTACGAAATCCTCACGGCGAAAAACGATGTGGAGATCGTGCTGCGCCGCATGAACGAGGTCGGCGTGCTCGGCCGGTTCATTCCCGATTTCGGGCGCGTCGTGTCGATGATGCAGTTCAACATGTACCACCACTATACGGTGGACGAGCATCTGCTGCGCTGCATCGGCGTGCTGGCGGAAATCGAAGGGGGAAAGAACGAGGAGTATGGGCTCTCCAACGAGCTGATGCGCACCATTCTCCCCGAGCACCGCGATCTGCTCTACGTCGCGCTTTTCCTGCACGACATCGCCAAGGGCCGCACCGAGGATCACTCGGTCGCCGGGGCGCGGATCGCGCGCCATCTGTGTCCGCTGATGGGCATGTCGGCGGCCGACACCGAGACCGTCGCCTGGCTCGTCAACATTCATCTGGTGATGTCGTCGATCGCCCAGTCGCGCGATCTCTCCGACCGCAAGACGATCGAGAACTTCTGCACGGTCGTGCAGTCGCTCGAGCGCATGAAGCTCCTGACCATCCTCACCACGGCCGATATCCGCGCCGTCGGGCCCGGCGTGTGGAACAGCTGGAAGGCGCAGTTGCTGCGTGCGCTGTATTACGAAGCCGAGCCGGCGCTGACCGGCGGCTTCTCCGAGGTCAACCGGGCGCAACGCGTCGCCGTGGCGGAGGCGCAGTTCCGCGCCGAGCTTGCCGACTGGTCGCGTGATGAGGTGGACCGCTACATCGCCCGGCACTACCCCGCCTACTGGCTCAAGGTCGATCTCAAGTCGCAGATCGATCACGCCCGCTTCGTTCGCGTGGCGGAGGCGCAGGACAAAACGCTCGCGACCAAGTTCGCATTCGACACCTATCGCGGCGTCACGGTGCTGACCGTGCTCACGCCGGATCATCCCTGGCTGTTGTGCCTGATCGCCGGCGCCTGCGCCAAGGCCGGCGCCAATATCGTCGACGCCCAGATCTATACGACGACCGACGGACTTGCGCTCGACACCATCTCGATCTCGCGCGAATTCGAGCGCGACGACGACGAGACGCGGCGCGCCACCCGCGTCACCGATGCGATCGAGGCGGTGCTGCGCGGCGAACTCAAGCTCCCGGAACTGCTGACCAAGCGCGAGCCGCTGAAGGGGCGCATCAAGGCGTTCGCCATCGAGCCCGAGATCTCGATCAACAATCAGTGGTCGAACCGCTACACCGTCGTGGAGGTGAGCGGTCTCGACCGTCCCGGCCTCTTGTACGAACTGACCACGACCCTGTCGAAGCTCAACCTGAACATTGCGTCGGCGCATGTGGCGACGTTCGGCGAAAAGGCGGTCGACGTCTTCTACGTCACCGACCTCCTCGGCGCGCGCATCACCTCGGCGCCGCGGATCGCGACCATCAAGCGCGCGTTGCTGCAGGTCTTCGCGCCGCGCTCCGAACAGCGTCAGACCGACCCTGCCGCCGCCGCGGCGGCGGGGTAGGGCCGGGCTCGCCGTCTCGGAGGAACCGCATGAACAAA
>JAEULX010000131.1 GCA_016793685.1 Bradyrhizobiaceae bacterium | reverse complement strand
TCAACAAGCGCTACCCGTTCCAGATCGTGATGGCCGGCAAGTCGCATCCCCGCGATTTCGAGGGCAAGGGAATCATCCGCAAGATTCATCACAACATGCGGACCCTCAAAGAGATCCCCATGGCGTTCATCCCCAACTACGACATGGCGCTGGCGCTCAAGCTCGTCTCCGGCGCCGACGTATGGCTGAACAATCCGATCCCGCCGCTGGAAGCATCCGGTACCAGCGGCATGAAGGCCGCCTTCAACGGCGTTCTCAATTTCAGCGTTCTCGATGGCTGGTGGATCGAGGGCTGCGAAGAGGGGGTCACCGGCTGGGCGATCGGGACCGACGGCGGCGACCCCTCCGCCGCCGCCCATGCGGAGGATTTTTACGCGAAACTCGAAAACGTCGTTCTTCCGTTGTATTACGATAAGCGTGCGCGCTGGATCTGGATGATGACTCAGGCGATCACCAAGATCGGCGCGGTATTTAATAGTGCCCGCATGATGCGGCGCTATGCTACCGAAGCTTACATTCGATCCTAATTTCACTTGGACTTCATGGTCATTCACGCACGTCGACGAGCACGGCAAGCGGTGCAGCGACCAGGAGGCAGCAACAAAAAGACGAGGCATATCCGTGCCGATCAACAATACGACCAGGTCCGGGCCCCTTGCCCGCTCGACGATGGCCTATGTCCTCGCGGGCGGGCGCGGAAGCCGGCTTCATGAACTTTGTGACAATCGCGCCAAACCTGCCGTCTATTTCGGCGGCAAGTCCCGCATTATCGATTTTGCGCTCTCCAATGCCTTCAATTCCGGCATTCATCGTATCGGCGTCGCCACCCAGTACAAAGCGCACAGCCTGATCCGACACATGCAGCGGGGTTGGAACTTCTTCCGCCCCGAACGCAACGAGAGCTTCGACATCCTGCCGGCGAGCCAACGCATCGCCGGCGCAAGTTGGTACGCCGGCACCGCGGACGCCGTCTACCAGAACATCGACATCATCGAGACCTACAATCCGGAATACATGGTCATTCTGGCCGGCGACCACGTCTACAAGATGGACGTGGAGCTCATGCTCCAGCAGCATGTCCAGCAGAATGCCGACATCACCGTCGCCGCGCTCGAAGTCCCGGTGCGGGAAGCGACCGGCTTCGGCGTGATGCATGTCGATGAGAACGACATCATCATCGACTTCGTGGAGAAGCCGGCGAACCCGCCGCATATTCCCGGCAATCCCAACCAGGCGCTCGCGAGTATGGGCATCTACGCCTTCAACACGCGGTTCCTGATCGACCAGATGCGCCGCGACGCCGCCGACCCGCATTCGAGCCACGATTTCGGCAAGGACATCATCCCCTACCTCGTGAAGTACGGAAAGGCGGTCGCCCATCCGTTCTCGCGCTCCTGCGTGCGCTCGCGGGAAGAAGCACAGCCCTATTGGCGCGACGTCGGCACGATCGAATCGTACTGGGAGGCCAATATCGACCTCACCGCGGTCGTGCCGCAGCTCGACCTGTTCGACCACAACTGGCCGATCTGGACCTTCGCGGAAATCACGCCGCCGGCCAAGTTCGTGCACGACGAGCAGGGGCGGCGCGGCATCGCGATCTCGTCGCTGGTGGCGAGCGACTGCATCATTTCCGGCGCTTCGATCCGCCGCTCGCTGCTGTTCAGCGGCGCCCGCATCCACTCCTATGTCTTCGTCGACAACTCGGTGATCCTGCCGAATGTCGAGATCGCCCGCGGCGCGCGCCTGCGCAACGTGGTGGTCGACAAGGGCGTCCGCATCCCCGCGAAGCTGGTCGTGGGAGAGGACCCCGAACTGGACGCCAAGCGGTTCCGCCGCACCGAACGCGGCATCTGTCTGATCACTCAGAATATGATCGACCGCTTGTGACAGCGTCGCAGATCAACGTCCTCTTCGTCGTTTCCGAGGTCTACCCGTTTATCAAAACTGGAGGCCTCGCCGACGTAGCGGGCGCTCTGCCGCAAGCGCTTCTGGCGGAAGGGGTGCGGGTCGTCACGCTGACGCCCGGCTACCCTTCCGTGATCGACGCCCTGCCCGCCGGCGAGACGATCCATGAGTTTCCCGACCTGTTCGGCGGGCCGGCGCGGCTGATCCACGGCCAAGCCAAGGGCCTCGAACTCATCGTCATCGACGCGCCGCATCTCTACCGGCGGCATGGCGGCCCGTATCACGGGCCGGACGGCAAGGACTGGGCCGACAACGCTCTGCGCTTCGGCGCGCTCAGCCTGATGGCGGCGCGCATCGGCGGCGGCGAGATCGCCGCTTTCAAGCCGGACGTCCTCCACGCGCATGACTGGCAGGGCGGGCTTGCGGCCGCCTATCTCCGCTACGGCTACGAGCACGGGCCGCGCACCGTGATCACGGTGCATAACCTCGCGTTTCAGGGACTGTTTCCGTCGTCCTTCATGCATCTGCTCAAGCTGCCGCCGGAGTCCTACAGCATCGAAGGCGTCGAGTTCCACGGGGAGATCGGATTTCTCAAGGCCGCCCTCGCCTTGTCCGACCGGATCACGACGGTATCGCCGACCTATGCCGCGGAGATCCGCACGCCGGAATTCGGGATGGGGCTCGACGGGCTGCTGCGCGTCCGCACCGAGCGGCTCACCGGCATCCTCAACGGCATCGACTACAATGTGTGGAATCCGGCGACCGACCCGCTGATCGCCGCCAATTTCGACGCGCGCCGGATCGCCCCGCGCATCGCCAACAAGGCGGTGCTCAAGGAGAAAATGAAACTCGAGACCGCCGACAAGCTGCTGTTCGGCGTGATCAGCCGCCTCACCTGGCAAAAGGGCCTCGACATGCTGGTCGCGGTCCTGCCGACGCTGCTCGCGACCGGCGCGCAGCTCATCGTGCTGGGAACCGGCGAACGCGCGCTGGAGCGCGGATTCATGGATGCGGCCCGCATTCATGAGGGGCGGATCAGCTGCGTGATCGGCTACGACGAGGAGCTCGCGCATCTGATCCAGGCCGGCGCCGACGCGCTGCTGATGCCCTCGCGCTTCGAGCCGTGCGGCCTGCCGCAGCTCTGCGCGTTGCGCTACGGCACGCTGCCGATCGTCAGCCGCGTCGGCGGGCTCGCCGACACCGTCATCGACTGCAACGAGATGGCGGTGGCGGAGGGATTCGGCACCGGCGTCCAGTTCACGCCGACCGTCGGCATGCTGGAGGCGGCGATCCTGCGCACGACCGCGCTGTGGCGCAATCAGCGCGTCTGGCGGCGCGCGCAGCGCAACGCCATGGCCGCCGACGTCTCCTGGCGCCGTCCGGCGCGCCACTATGCCGAGCTTTATCGCGAACTGCTGGCGGAACGCCGGCGGTAAATTCCAGGCGAACTGCGTCGCAGCCGGCCCCCTTTTTCGGGAGACTTACAACGGCGGCTCGTAAGCCTCCCGCTTGCAGGAAATGCTTTCCTCTTCGAGATCGAGTTCGCGCTCGATCAGCCGGCGGGATTCGTCGGTGATTTCGCCCTTACGCAGCAGCTCGTGGAGGTAGTCGCGCTCGGCCGTGATCAGTTGGACGTGAAGCTTTGCGCTCGTCGCCGCGGTCGCGAACCCCTGCTCGAGCGTCGGCGGCATATGCAGCGCCCGCTGATGATTGCGCGCCGTCAAGTGCTCGGCCGTCTCGTCTTTGAGCCCGTCCGCCTCACCCAGCGCCTGCAGCCGCCGCTCGGCGGCGGCGAGCGCGGCGCGGCGGGCCTGCAATTCGGCCTCCTTCTCCTCCCGTTTCTCCCGTGCTGCCAGTTGCGGCAGGCGCAGCCACCGCGCCACCGCCGGCATCATCAGACCCTGGCCGATCAACGTGAGAATGATGACCCCGAAAACGACGACGAGAACGGCGTCGCGATGGGGAAACGGCGCGCCGTTTTGCAGGGTGAAGGGAATCGCCAGGGCGGCGGCGAGCGACACCACTCCGCGAATGCCGATGAAGGCGAGCATGAAGGGCACGCCCCAGGGCGGATAGGGATCGCGCCGCCGTATCGCCGGGAACAACAGGCGCGGGAGATAGGCCGCCGGGAACACCCAGATGAACCGCGCGGCGATGCAAACCAAAGTCGTCACCACGACGCCGAGCAGAAGCTCGCCCACCGAGGCCGCGACGCCGCGTTCGAACAGCGTGCGGGCCTGCAGCCCTGTCACCAGGAAAACGAAGCCCTCGATCAGGTAAATGAGCAGGTCCCAGAAGAAGATGCCCTGCAGGCGCGTCGCCGAGGAGATCAGGCGCGGCCCGTTCCAGCTCACGTAGAGGCCGGCGGCGACCGTCGCGAGCACGCCGGACCCGCCGAGATTCTCCGGGACCCAATAGGCGAGATAGGGCGTCATCAAGGACAAGGTGATCTCGACCCGGGGATCGCGCGCCCAGTGGCGCAGCCGCAGGCTGACCCAGCCGACGCCGATGCCGAAGGCGATCTCGCCGACCACAATCGCGCCGAAGGTCGCTGCCGCTTCGGGGAACGAGAACGCGCCCGTGCTGACGGCCGCGACGGCGAAGCGATAGAGCACGAGCGCAGTCGCGTCGTTCGCGAGCCCCTCCCCCTCGAGGATGACCGTTAGGCGGCGCGGCAGGCCGAGCCGGCGCGCCACCGCGAGCGGGGCAACGACATCGGGCGGCGAGACGATCGCGCCGAGCAGGAAGCCGATGTTCCACGGCAGCGCCAGCACATAATGCGCGGCCGCCGCCACGGCGCAGGTCGTGAACAGGACGCAGCCGAAGGCAAGCAGCGCAATCGGCCGGAGGTTGAAGCGGAATTCGCGCCAGCTCATCGCGACGCCGGCCGAGTAGATCAGCGGCGGCAGCAAGATCAACAGCACGAACCGGGGCGACAGCTCGATTGCCGGAATGCCGGGAATGAGCGCAAGCGCGACGCCCGCCGCCACGAGCAGGATCGAGGGCGCCGTGTTGAGCCGCCGCGCGAGCAGCGCGACCGCCGCCAGCACGGCCAGCAGAGACAGCAAGGTCTCGTAGTAGCCCGTCCCCGTCATCGACCCACCAAATTGTAAAGACCCTGTTCTGTATTCAAGGACGGGCGCGCACGCGCCAGGGTAGGATAGCGCAAATGGCTGCTTCGATGTCCCTTCCTGCTTTCTGGCGCCGCGCACTCAAGTTTGCCGCCATCTTCGTGGCCGGCCTCCTGGCCGTGCCCTATCTGCTCACGCCGCTCTATCTGTTCGGCGAGCCCGTCTCGACCTTGATGCTGGCGCGATGGGCGGCGGGCGAGCGAGTCGAGCGTCATTGGGTCCCGCTCGACGCGATGGCCCGGAGCCTGCCGGTCTCGGTCATCGCCGCCGAGGATGCCCGCTTCTGCCGCCACCCGGGCATCGACCTCGTCGAGCTCCGGGGAGCCTTCGTGAGCGCCGATTCGCTCGACGATCTGCGCGGCGCGTCCACGCTGTCGCAGCAGACGGCAAAGAACCTGTTCCTGTGGCCGGGCCGCAGCGTCGTGCGCAAAGTCATCGAGATGCCGCTCGCCGTCTGGCTCAACCTCGTCCTCGGCAAGCGGCGGCTGATCGAAATCTATCTCAATATTGCGGAATGGGGGCCGAACGGCGAATTCGGAGCGGAAGCGGCCGCGCGCCGGGCTTTCGGCAAATCCGCCCGCGATCTCAGCCCCAACGAGGCCGCGCTGCTGGCTGCCGCCCTCCCCAATCCGAAAAAGCGCAATCCGGGCCGGCCGGGACCGGGACTGCGCCGGCTTGCCGGCATTTACGAGCGGCGCGCCGCGATCCCGTGGCTCGCCGGCTGCCTGCAGCCGCGGGCGCAGCGCCACTAGTCTAGTGTGGCGGTTCAGAAGTCCGCATCATTCTTGCGGCGAGTCCCAAAGCCACACTAGATCAATAAGTTGCCA
>JAEULX010000114.1 GCA_016793685.1 Bradyrhizobiaceae bacterium | reverse complement strand
TTCCGGGCAGAGCAGGCCGCACCACAAGCGGCCGACCAGCACCATGCTGAGCAGCACGAAGGGCCACCAGATGCCCCAGAAGACGAATTGGGAGAGCAGGGTGACATTGGTCCAGATATGCGCGACGCGCGACGGCAGCGGCAGCAGAACCGGGACGATCAGGAGCGCGAAATAGACGAGCACGACCACCCATTGGATCGCGCGGATCGTGCGTTGATTGCGCATGAGCCAGTCGCCGGCGCCGCGCAGCGCGGCGTCGATATCGTGGGAGCGCAAGCGCAGCCGGCGCAGCGCGAGCGCCGCTATGCCGCCCTTGCCACCGGCCGCGGCCAGAACAGAGCGCAGCACATCAAGCCCCAGTAAAGCGCATAGACGAGCAGCTGCATGAGATCCGGCCGCGCCCGGTAGCCGGTCAGCGCCCCGACCAGTCCGCCGACCGGACCGCTGTCGGGGAGGATGGCCGACGTATCCCACAGCCGCCCGGAAAGCTGCGGCAGAACGCCCAGTCCGATCAGATTGTCCACGCCGGTCAGCAGCAGCGAGGCGGCGAGGAAGAGCAGCATGATCTCGGTGACGCGGAAGAACACGCGCCACGACAGATAGCGGCCGCCGAGTTGCAGCAGGTAATAGGTGCCGAGGGCAAGCCCGAACCCGAACAGGGCGACGGCCAGGGGCGCAAGCACCGTGCCGTTGCGGGCGGCGGCCAGCGTCCCGTAAAGAAACACGACCGTTTCGCTGCCCTCGCGGGCGACCGCGATCAAAGCGAGGAAGAACACACCCCACCAGTTCGAGCGATCGGCCGCCTTCTGCAGCGACGTCTCGAGATCGCGCTTGAGCGTGCGCCCATGCCGCCGCATCCAGAACACCATCTGCACGATGAGCGCGGCCGCGATCAGCACGGCTGCGGTCTGGTAGGCGAGCTGCGCGTCGTCAGGCAGCGCTTCGCCGAACAGCACCAGCGCCGCGCCCAAAATGACGGCGACGAGCAGGCCCGCAACGACGCCCGCCCAGAGGAAAAGGCGGCCACGACTCGCGTCGACCTGCTGCTGGGCGAGCCACGCGTTGAGAATGCCGATCACGAGGAGAGCTTCGACGCTCTCCCGCCAGATCACGAAGACCACGTTGCCGAGCTGTCCGCCCACATCCGCCTCCGTCCGCTACTTGGCGATCAGGACGGCGGGGGGCGCATCCAGATGGAAATCGTCGAAGAAATCGTATTCGCCGGGATCGAGGGTGCGAATGACCAGCGTCGAGCTCGCCCCGGGCGCCAGCACCTTCTCCTTCCGCAGCTCCTTGCTCTCGAATTCCGCCGGCTCGGTGCCGACATTGTGCAATTCGAGCTTGAACCGCGTCTTTGCCGGCACCTCCAGCCGCAGCGGCGTGACCTTGCCGTTGTTGAACTCGATGCGGAATACCGGCTCGTCCTCGGCACGGCCAATGCCTGCGCCGGCGGCCAAGAACAGCGCCGCGCCCAATGCAAATATCGCCCCGCGTCGCGTGAGCCGCGCCGCCGGGCGTTCGCTGCAGAAAAGGCCCATACGTTCAGCACCTCGTTGATGGCCGGTTTTGAGCCTAAATCCCTGCCCCGGCGCGAAAGGCTGCCGGGGCTGGGGGCTGCGTGTGAGCATTTTCCGGCGAGGCATGCCCTCGGACTTGATCCGGGGGTCGGAATGGTTCGCCGCAGAAAATGCGACCGGTCAGGGATGATCGGTCAGTAAGCGCCTTTCTTGCCGGTGCCGGCATATGTGAAATCGTATTCGACCGTAAACGGCTTGAACCACGGGCCGACGCCGGTTTCCTTGTCGACATGCCGGCCGAAATGGGCGTGCTCGCCGGGCGGCTCGACGGTGAATTTGAGCTTGTACTTGCCCGGCCCGTGGAGCTTGACGTTATCGCCATAGTGCGGACCGTCGCTCGCCACCATGGGCATTGCATCGCCCTTGATGCTCTCGGTTTCGCCGGCCTTGGTCAACTCGTAGGTGATCTTGAGGTAGCCGATCCAGTCGCCCTCGGCGAAGCCGTTCTTGTTGCTCTTGAGCGCTTTGATATCGGCTTCGATGTGGACGTCGGAATCCTTCGCATCCCGCATCATGCCTGGCGGCTCCATCTCGATCGGCTGCAGATAGACGGCCGCGACCTCCATCCCGGCCGCATCCACTTTCTGCGGCTTTCCGATCGGATATTCCTTCGCGACGGCGGTGAGGCCGAAAGCGGCAACCGCAATACCTGCCGTCAGGATGAGCATCCCACGCATCAAATCCCCCGTTCGCGCGTTTGCGCGTCGATTGGTTAATGGATGGTGAAATGTTGCGGATGCGAAGCATTCGCGTCAAGGAGAATTGTTTAGAATATCAATAGCTTAGAATTAGTCAAAAGAGACTATATCCACTTCGAAGGAGGCGCTTTTCGCAGAGCCGATTGTATCGCGCTGATGACCGGCTGCGGCGGCGCCAAGTCCTGCTTTAAGCAAGCAACCATTCACGGGCCGGGCTCGCCGCTGCCGCGCTGTCGGCAGAGGGTGCCGGCGCAGCCGGCCGCGCGCCGCGATCATGCCGGGATGACCGCCGTCGCCTCGAGTTCGATCATGCCCGGGCGGTCGACCAGGTCGGACACGAAGATCATGCTCATGCAGGGGAAATGCTTGCCCATCAGCGCGCGCCAGACGCGGCCGAGTTCGGGACGCGCGGCGACATAGGCCTGCTTGTCGCAGCAGAACGCGGTGATGCGGCAGATGTGTTCCGGCCGGCCGCCGGCCTCGGCGAGAACCGCGAGCACGTTCTTGAGCGCCTGCTCGAATTGCGGCACGAGGTCTTCGCTTTCGAAAACCTGCTCGGCGGTCCATCCGACCTGGCCCGCGATGAACACGAGCCGTCCCGTCGCTTCGATGCCGTTGGCATAGCCGACCGGCGGTTTCCAGCCGGGCGGGCAAAGGACGCGATGGGACATCGAAGGCTCCTCCATTCGAACGAATTTTTTCGCGCGCCGCCGGCGTTGCTCTTTCAGCGCCTCGAACCGAGAGCGCGCACCAGCCGGACGAAGACGCCATGGTTCGCCGCTCCAATTTTTCCCCCGCGCTCCGCAAAAAAGCAACGCGCTTGCTGTCCGTTTCCCGCGCCGGCGGATGCACGGAAAAACGCGTCGCCAATTGACTTAACGCAACGCACTCAACGCCGGTTTTCGGCCTTTGCTAGTCGTTCGCATAGGCATTCTCATAAACAAGCGTAATTGGAGAAAACGATGAACCGACTTGTGCTGGCGGCGGCATTGCTCGCTCTGGCCAGCGTGCCCGGCGCAGCGGACGACCAGGCCCTTCTCAAAGACGCGCAGAGCCACTTCAAGCCGATCCCGTCCATCGTGCCTGCGGTGAAGGACAATGCGGTCACGCATGACAAGGTCGAGCTCGGCAAGATGCTGTTCTTCGACCCGCGCCTGTCGTCCTCCCACCTGATCAGCTGCAACACCTGCCATAACTTGGCGATGGGCGGCGACGACAATCTCGAAACGTCGATCGGCCACGGCTGGACCAAAGGCCCGCGCAATGCGCCGACCGCGCTCAACGCCGTGTTCAACAAGGCGCAGTTCTGGGACGGCCGCGCGGCGGACCTCAAGGCGCAGGCGAAAGGCCCGATCCAGGCCGGCGTCGAGATGAACAGCACGCCCGCAGCGGTCGAAGAGACGCTTCGCAGCCTCCCGACCTACGTAACGAAGTTCAAGGCGGCCTTCCCCAACGAGGCGCAGCCCGTGACCTTCGACAATCTCGCCAAGGCGATCGAAGCCTTCGAGGCGACGTTGATCACGCCCGCTTCGCGCTTCGACCAGTTCCTGGAGGGCAATGTCGCCGCGCTCACTCCCCAAGAGAAAGAGGGCCTGCGCCTGTTCATGGACAAGGGCTGCGTCGCCTGCCACCAGGGCGTGAACATCGGCGGCGAGGAGTACTATCCGTTCGGCGTGGTGGAAAAGCCGGGCGCGACCATCCTGCCGGCCAAGGACCGCGGCCGCTTCGAGGTCACCAAGACGGCGGATGCGGACTACGTGTTCCGCGCCGGTCCGCTGCGCAACATCGCGCTCACCGCTCCCTATTTCCATTCGGGCAAGGTGTGGGACCTCAAGCAGGCGGTCGCGATCATGGCGACGAGCCAACTCGGCGAAAAGCTGAGCGACAAGGAGGTCGACGCGATCACCGCTTTCCTCGGTACGCTCACCGGCGAGCAGCCGCGGGTCGAACTGCCGGTCCTGCCGGCAAACACGGACAAAACGCCGCTGCCGAAATGAGCGCGAGCATCGAGCGGCGGGGCGAAAGCCGCTCCGCCGTTGGATAAGAATGCGGAGCTGGTCGTATCAGCCGGGCAGGGCGGCCTGCCCGGCTGATCTTTTTTCCGAGCGCCTTTTGGGATCACCCGCGCGGCTTGTCGGCCGGCGCGGCAAGGATCAGCGTCCAGAACACCTTGTACTTCGACGCCGGCGAATAGACCGCCGCGATGCCCATGCGGGTCACGCCGCTCTGGAGCATGTTGGCGCGGTGCGGCGGCGAATCGCGCCACCCCGAGAACGCCTCCGCCAAGGTGTGATAGCCGGCCGAGACATTCTCGACCGCGAGCCGGCCGCCGTAGCCGCCGTTGGCAAGGCGGGTCTTGAAATCGGTTTTGACGTCATGGCCGAGCTTGTTGCGCTCCGCCATGGCGCGCGCCTGTTCGTTCGCCAGCAGCATCAGCCCCGGATCGACCTCGACCGCGGACAGGCCATTGTTGCGGCGATAGCCGGAGATCATCGAGGCGGCGGTGGCGGCATCGAGCTCGCCATTCGGTCCTGCCAGGTTCTTGTAAAACGTCGGTTCGCCCGAGGGCTGAACGCGGTCGCCGGCGCACGCGGAAAGAAACGCGGCGATGGCGGCAACCGCCATGGCCGGGGCGCGGGCCCGGCCGAGTTGGCTACGCATGGTTCCTGCGACCTCCCGAACGTGGCCGACGGTTCCTATGCGATTCGCTGGGCGAAAGGTATCCCGCGCGGTTGGCTCCGCTCGCCGCCTCACGCGCGGCAAGGGACGCATCCCCGAGACGGCGAAACGAAAAGTCGCGCCTGCTTGCCGTGCGGACGACGCCGGCGCGCCCGCGCCGGCGGTCCAACGTGGGTGTCAGCTGCCGCCGCTCCCGGAAAAGACGGCGCGCAGCTCGCGATCCGGCCCGAGGTCCTCGATGCTCTCGATCGAGAGCAGCTCGGCGAGCCGCGTTCGCGCCCGGTTGACCCGGCTCTTGATGGTTCCGACCGCGCACCCGCAGATCATCGCCGCTTCTTCGTAGGAGAAGCCGGACGCGCCGACCAGAACGAGCGCTTCCCGTTGATCGCCCGGAAGTTTCGCCAGCGCCTCGCGGAATTCCTCGAATTCGACGCGGCTGCTCTGCTCCGGCTGGGTCTTCATGCTGTCGGCGTAGGTGCCGTCGCTGTCGGCGATCTCGCGCCGCCGCTTGCGGTATTCCGATCTGAACAGGTTGCGCAGGATCGTGAACAGCCACGCCGACATGTTGGTGCCGGGCTCGAACGAATCGATGTTCGCCCAGGCTCTCAACAGTGTCTCCTGCACCAGATCATCGGCGCGATCGACATTTGCCGAGAGCGATATTGCAAAGGCGCGCAGGCTCGGCACGGCTGCGAGCATCGCGTCGCGCACAAACGGGTCACCACTCATTCGGATGAGTCCTCGTCGCCCCTCTCCCCCTTCCCCGTTTCTTTATCAAGACTGCGTAGAAGCTCGACGAATCGATCAGGGACGCCCTGATCCACAACATCGTCGTAGATGGCGCGAAGCTGTTGTCCAATCTTGGTCTGGATGTCGCGATTCAGAGCAGGACCGACTCTCACTGAACTGGATCGCACTTGCATGGCCCCTTCCAGTTGTGACGGCTGTTTTCTTTCTCTCATAACTTCCTCACACCGACCCCCCGTCCGGACGGCGAATCGGACCCCTCGAAACTGTGATCCAACTCCTGAAACTTGCCACAGTTCCAACTAATGGAACTTTTATGTTTATGATGCGTTCAAAGGGTTCGGCCTGAGATACGCAAGAAGCTGGGGAGAATGAATCTTGTCGTCGGCTCAATTAGTTGCACATCACCTTCCCTATCTGCGCCGCTATGCGCGGGCGCTGACGGGAAGTCAGAGTTCGGGCGATGCCTATGTTGCAGCGACCCTCGAGGCAATGATCAAAGAGCCGAACATTCTCGACGAGGAGCAAAATCCTAAGGTCGCCCTGTTCCGCCTGTTCTCCGCGATCTGGAATTCGCTGGCGGTGAACGAGTCGCCCGAGGCGCTGGAAACCGACAGCCCGGCGGAGCGGCGGCTCGGCCATCTGACCCCGCGTGCGCGGCAGGCATTCCTCCTGGTGTCGCTCGAAGGCTTCTCCGAAGAGGACGCGTCCGACATTCTCGGGGTGGACCAGGAGAAGTTGCGGACCTTGGTGGAAGAGGCCGGGCGCGAACTCGCAAGCGACATCGCGACCGACGTCCTGATCATCGAAGACGAAACCTTCATCGCCCTCGATCTCGAAGGGCTGTTGGAGAGTCTCGGCCATCGCGTCATCGGCATCGCCCGCACCCACACGGAAGCGGTCGCGATCGCCAAGAAGAAGCGGCCCGGCCTGATCCTCGCCGACATTCAACTTGCCGACGGCAGCTCGGGTCTCGATGCGGTCAACGAACTGCTCGATACGTTCGAAGTGCCGGTCATCTTCATCACCGCCTATCCCGAGCGGTTTCTCACGGGCCAGCGGCCGGAGCCGGCGTTCCTGATCGCCAAGCCGTTCCAGCCGGCGACGGTCTCCGCCGTCGTCAGCCAGGCATTGTTCTTCGAACGCAACGCCGCCCGGCGTGAGCGTCGGATCATGGCATAGCGCGTTCGCGCGCATCGTCGCCGCGGCGCGCCGGCCTTCGATGCCGGAAATTCTTTGATATCGGCAACTGACGCAGGCGAGGCGCGCGGGTGCCCGCCTCCGCGGCACGCGCCAGATCTAGAGCGAATCCCGTTTTGACAGAATCGGGCTTCGCTCTAATTCTCTCTGTGTTGTCG